>JAAHHL010000380.1 GCA_010672185.1 Caldora sp. SIO3E6
CATCTCTGAGGGTATTGACCCTAACACTCAACAAATGTTTCAGCAAATCTCTAGTTCCCTGAAGCAACTATCCTCACCATTTCCCTCAGCTGCCATCGGTGTTGGTGCCAAGTGGCAGGTTGCTCACTCCCTAAACCTCAATGGCATGATTATCAATCAGACAGCTATCTATGAGTTGATTGGTCTACAAGACGATATTGCTACCTTAGCAGTCAGCATAGAACAGGATGCACCTTCCCAAACCATCAATCAACCAGGAATGCCTCCTGGTGCATCAGTCAAGCTTGAATCCTTAAATTCCCAGGGTAAAGCTAACATTGAGGTTGAGCTGGATCAAATTATGCCAATTATTGGCAATATTGCTTTGGATTCTCAGACAAAGATGAAGATTGTTGGACCTAGGGGTGGACGAGAAATGATGATGGATATGAATTTAAAAATGGATATGAATTTAGAATCTCAGTAGCGCTTAAGCTTATTCCTGAGCTTGGTGATTAAACAAGCTCAATAGTGTAGTTCACTCTAAGTTCTCTCTTGTCCCTCAGCTCCCTTTTCCCCTTTCCCTCAGAGCCTCCTAATCTGAAAATAGACGCGGAGACGCGGGGACGCGGAGACAAAGAAATTTTCATCTGTCATTGTGAGGTGAAAGTTCATGGGAGTCTGATTTGAAAGAGACGCGGAGAGATGGACTTTCATGCATGGTGGTGAAAAAATTTTTTCATCGGGACTGCCTTCTTTCCTAATAACCAACTGCTTCATCTTCAAACTTATAACCTACTCCAATTACCGTCTTCACAAACTTGGGGTGTGCCGGATCTAGCTCAATTTTCTTCCGTAGTCGTGCCACATGAGTATCCACTACCCGCTCATCGCCAAAAAAGTCATCTCCCCAGAGTTTATCAATTAACTGAGTGCGGTTCCAAACCCGACTAGGCTGACTGATAAACGTTGCTAACAGATTAAATTCTAACGTGGTTAACTCCAGTGCTTCTGAATTGCCCTGCTCCAGGTGTCGTTCCGCAGTGCGCTGATCTACATTAACGGTAAAATGTTGAGTGCGGTAAACTAAATACTGTCCCCCATGTCGCAAACTACGTCTGAGTAAAGCTCTGACCCTGGCAACTAGTTCTGTGGGACTAAAGGGTTTAACCAGATAATCATCTGCACCAGTAGACAGACCAATCACCCGGTCAATTTCCTCACCTTTGGCTGTTAACATCAATATATAAGGGTCTTTCACTCCTGACTGTTGACGAATCCTGGCACATACCTCCAGTCCATCTAAACTAGGAAGCATCAAATCCAAGATAATAACATCCGGTTGTCGCTGCCGAAATGCTTGCAACGCCTCTAGTCCATCGCTGCAACAGTAGCAGTTAAACCCTTCTCTTTCTAAGGTTAGCTGGATGAGTTTGCCGATTTCTGCTTCATCTTCAACGATTAGAATATCCATGAAAATTAATAATTAATAATTAATAATTAATAACTGAGAATCAGTCTCGAAAATATTTTCACCACACCCCAAACCCCACCTACTTTTTAGCCTTGTTGTTACTCCCTGAGGCCGTTGGGTTTTCATACAGCCAGTAAAAAGGAGGAACGAAGGTTTTCGTCCAGCCTGTATTCATTAAAGAATCTGTGAGCTTGACAAACTCTTGGCTAGCCATTAAATTTTTGTTAACCAAACTAGCATCCCAATGTCCCGATAACTGTCCAACTAATGAGACAGGAGGTGGATTAACTTTATCTGGTATTGCCACCAATATTCTGCATATATTCTGGTGTTTAATGTAGTTTTTTAAGGCATCGTCACTGGTTAGACTCTCGCTAGGATTGTAGACATTTAGTCGAGTCAGAACCCTCAAAGCGAAATGTGTCTTTAAAGTAAAGTCATTAGCTCCATCCGTCATCAACAAGCATTTTGTATCTAGCTGACGATTCACAAAAAACCATTGTGCTGTAGTATCAATACTTTTAAAGGATAATTCTGCTGGCGGTTTGTAAACTTGAAACCAAAATCTGCCGCGATAGGGGTAAGTGGGAGGGATAGAGATGATTAGCGTTAGAATAAAAACTGATAGTATTAAATTAAGACGTGGTAGATATAACTTAAGTTTCGTAATTAATGAACTAAGAATTTCTCTCAACCCTAGGACTAGCATAAAATTTAGTGAAAATGCATATAAAATTCGGTATGTAACGTAATTATCTGTTCGATTTAACACCACTAAAAAAGCTAAAACAAAAGGTGGGAAAATCATTAATAGAGACGGTGTTAGCGTCAATATGGCTATAGTTTTGTGCTTGGAGAGAAAAAGTACTGCTAGTAGCAAGCTAATTAAGCCATGAACACTGATTGTTTCAAAGTAAGCTAGTTTAAAATCCCAAATACGAAAAGTTCCCCATTGGGATACATAAGGAAGAGTTAGACGACTGCTGGGTATAGTAGGTATGACTTGAGGATTACTCACAACATATGTTCCTAATAAGAAGGCAATAATTATGATGATTACTACTATAGATAAAATGGTTCTTATATGTTTCTTTTGGTTGGTGATATAGTCCACAAATAAGGCAATACTAGATATGATCAACAATAATAATTCTTGCAGGTGGTTATAGTACATAATCAAGGCCAATGGTATTAGTAAAGCCAATTGCTTTACTTGACCGTGTTTAGCATTGATTAACACAATAATTGAGCGCAGATAGGCAATGTAGGCTAAGGGAGTTGAAGAAAGGGCATAATATCTGTAGAAACCAAACAAGTTAGTACCAAATAAAAATATGGTGGCGACTACTTGAACTTTTGCCCAATATTTGTCAAACCCTAAACGCAGAGCTAATAAGTAAAATTGGTAAGCAAGCAAAAGTTGCCAAAAAGCACTGTAGATATCCAGAGCTATGCTTCTGTACAATGGCTGAACTTGAGACATCAAAGTCCAGCCCCAAAAGTAAGTAAATTTGCGATTAATTGGGTTATCTTCAATAAAAGAATAGTTAGACCAGGAAAAAATTCTGCGGAAATGTTCCCAAGGGTCAGCAGGAAATTCGAGATAAGCTCCTGGTTGAAGAAATAGAATAGCGAGAAATACCCAAAATAAGATTTCGGTTAATTTAATGTGCTGACGCTTCTGGTTTTTATAGAGATAAACCAAAAATAAAATTAAATTTATTATATGTAGTACAATAAATATGTCATGCAATGTAGATATTGGTAAATTAGCCGACTTAAAGTAGAGATATAGCAACAGGTAGGGAACAAAAAATAACCAACCATCAGCAAATAATAGTTGACTGAGATTACCTAAACCTAAGGAAAGAAATAGTTGTGAGAATATGTAGGGGCGTTTGCGAAGCATGGTGCGTAGGGGCGAAGCATTTGGGCGACAATTTAAGTACGTAGACCTAAGTGTATCTATCCAAATGCTTCGCCCAACCCCTGTGGCTGAATGTGTTTCTTAGCAGTTGATGAAGATTCCAGTAGATCTAAACAATCTTGAGCTGTAAACCAAAGTTCTTCAGAAGGCAGACTAGCTGCTGTCACTGTAGAAAGAGTAGCAATCACCTTTTTACCCACTTCTGGGGATGGGGGTTGGCTAGAAACCACCATAATTTTGGGATGCTCTGTAGCCATAACCTGTTCTGTGGAGCCTACCAAAGACTCGTGTAATTTTTCTCCTGGACGTAAACCAGAAATCTGAATCGGAATATCAATTTCTGGGGTAAAACCTGCCAAGTGGATCATTTGTTGGGCTAAATCTAAAATTTTCACCGGCTCCCCCATATCCAGGATTAAAGTTTGACCAGATTTACCCACCGCTAGGCTCTCAATCACTAGTTGAGAAGCTTCAGGAGTGGTCATAAAATAACGGGTCATAGACGGGTCGGTAACCGTCACCGGACCACCTCGATCAATTTGTTTTTGAAAGATGGGAACAACACTACCGCGACTACCAAGAACGTTGCCAAACCTTACCACTAAGCAGCGAGTTTGGCTAGTAGAACCAAAAGCTTTCACCATCAGTTCCGCCAAACGTTTGCTTAATCCCATAAAATTGCAGGGATCAACGGCTTTGTCTGTAGAAATAAGGACAAAAGTTTCTACTCCCTGTGCCTCCGCTAGCTGTACAAGATTAGCAGAAGCCAAACTATTGTTTTCCAGAGCTTCAGTGGGATTGTGCTGCATTAAAGGAACATGCTTGTGAGCAGCGGCATGAAAGATAATTTGAGGTTGCCAGGTTTTGAGGATTTGCTGAATACGGTTTTGATGCCGGATATCAGCAATGAGGGGAATAGCATTGAGGTGGGGGAAATCTCGGCGCAATTCCTGTTCAATAAGAAAGATACTGTTTTCCCCCCTTCCTAGGAGGAGAAGTTGTTGCGGTTCTAAGCGTGCCAACTGGCGACAAATTTCTGAGCCAATGCTACCTCCAGCTCCAGTTACTAAAACTGTACTACCTTGAATTTGTGATCGCGCCGAGGGCAAATTCAAGTTAAATGCTTCCGACAGATTAAGGCGCACTTCGGGTCGTCCCAAGATATCTTGGATTTGGATATCCCTAGCTTGAGGAGCTAAAGAGCGATCGCGTAAAATTTCTGCTTGTCCTGGTAGAACTTTGAGTTTGAGAGAAGTACCACGGGTAAGATTAACTAATTTGCGGATTTTTGCTGCCTTAGCAGAGGGCATAGAAATCAGCACTTCATCAGCACTGAGCTTTAAGGCAATTTCTACCATCTGCTCAGTACAACCAAGAACTGTCACTCCTTCTACTTTGCGCCCCATCTTGCTTTTGTCATCATCCACAAAGCCGACAATTACCAGATTCAGTTGAGGATTTTGCTGTACTTCCTGAACAATCTGAGAACCGGTTCTACCAGCTCCTACTAGCAACACCCGTTGTTGCTCTAAGGATTGCGGTTGTTTGGGCAGGATAGCTCGGAAAAAGTTATTCCTTGGTGGATGATGGACTAACCAGCGGCGAGTGTAGCGTAGAGCAGTCATTCCCATCACCGCCAAGCTCCAGTCGATGACAGCAACCCCCAGGGGAACCCCTTGAAAAGACACAAAGCGGGGAATAATCAGGCGGGTAGTGACTAGCACCAGACAAGAATAGAAAGTGACTGCATTAAATAGGGTGATGACATCTTTAACACCAAACAGCCGCCAGACTTGTTTATATAAACCAAAAGTAGCCTGGATAATCAGACGTCCAGGAATTGCTAACAAGGGTAGCAACCAGACTATGGTTTGGAAACTAGTGGGAATATTTCCTTCAAAGCGAATCAGAAAGGCAAGGTGGCAAGCAAACCAGGCAATAAAGCCATCCAGACTCAGTTGTCCCAGTCGATATACAGAAGGAAAGGGTACCCACTTGGGCATAAGACTGATCCTCACAACATATTGGCAGCAACTTTTAAGGATACCGTTGCTTAGACGTCCAGGCTACTGTTAGGTTTCTCCTGAGATAGTTCTGCTTTCAGGTAGGGGATTTGATTGCGGATGATGGCGGCTAAGATGGCAACCATAAAACTGGCAATGATGGCAAGTACTGCTACTTGGAGGGTGGAGCTGGAGGTTGGCTCCTCAGATCTGCTGACAATCTGCACCGATACTACCTGGGAGGCAAACTCGACAGGGTTTTCCAGCGCCTTCTCTAAATACTGTTTGTCAAATTCCAGGGTAGTAATCCTAGTTAGGTGGCTGGAGCGCTGTGATTCCAGTGACGAAAGTCGTGGATCTGGAAATTCCGTTGGGGGTCTCTTCGGCACTTGAGCAATTTGTTGCTCCAGCTGAGCTATAATCTTTTGGCTTCTTTGGATCTCGATTTCTAAATTGTTCAAAGTAGTCTTGAGGGTTGAACTAAAGATATCACCAAAATCTTCCTCTAGTTGTTCGACGATGTTTGTGCCTATACTGGTCAAGGCATCTGCTTCCGGTAATTCTAATGTTAGACTGACTTGCTGAGTACTGGCGGTATATTTAGGTTTGCCAATAATCTCCTCACTTAGTTCGGAGTTCTCCAAAAAGTCAACGGCAAAGGCACCAACTTGGCTGGGAGCCATTTTAGGAAACGTTGCTACTGGGACTGGATTGGGTTGAATTGACAAAATTAGCGGTTGTTGAGATTGAGTGGATTGCTTGATTTTAGGTAAAGTGAGCTTCAAGGTAATGGCGATCGCGGAGAGTCCTATTGTTGTCAGAGCCATAAACTTCCAGTTGTGGCTGAAAAATCGGATGATATCGACTAGGGAAATTTCATCGTCGTTCTGAAATTTACTCGATTCAGTATGTTGCATAAATTGATATCCACTCCTTACATTAAGATTTACTCACAAGGCGATCGCGTTTGGCCATTTGTCATTGGGTAAATTTTAACAACAGATGCTCACATTGCAGTACTAGCAAAACTTAGGAAAATGTGTTTGCTGGATACGAATATTATTTTTGATTGGCGATCGCTTTAAGGGAAGGGATCAAAGTCGAACGGGTTTTGCTGGGAAGTTTCTGGTAGAATGAGCTAAATTGTCCTTTGAGCAAAGAGACATTACTTCCTGCCTGCAATGGGGGAAGGGTGAAGCATTGGCGAGGACAGACTTTCATCAAAGGGGTAATCTACTAGTGCTAATGCTTCACCCCTACTGAGGGTCTGCTGAATAAGTGTGGAAGCCATACCAGATTCGTCTTTCAATCATGCAGCAAGTCAAAAAATCCCAAGAAATTGCATCTCTTAGCTCAAAAACCTGGCATCAACCCGGGTAAACTTGGGGG
>JAAHHL010000381.1 GCA_010672185.1 Caldora sp. SIO3E6
TGGAGGAGCGGAGGAAGAAGAGAGAACTGATAATTTTTGGATACAACGCTCAATAAATCCCACCCAAAATTTCGTTCACCCCATTTGCCAGATAAGGTATTTTTGATAAAACCATCACCTGTCAATGTCCACTTTTGGTCTGTAGGTGAACCATTATCTCTATTCAAACCAGAGGATTCGCAATCCCATAGTAACAACTGAGAACCATTAGCTGTGCCTGGAGCACCAGATACATCAATGCATTTGCCAGATAAGGTATTTTTGATAAAACCGTCACCTGTCAATGTCCACTTTTGGTCTGTAGGTGAACCATTATCTCTATTTAAACCAGAGGATTCGCAATCCCAGAGTAGCAACTGAGAACCATTAGCTGTGCCTGGAGCACCAGATACATCAATACATTTGCCAGATAATGTATTTTTAATGAATGAGCCACCTTGAGGTGCAGTAGGAGAGCAAGGCATTTTTTCACCAGGCTGTTTCATAAAGATCTGCTGATAGGCGTTGCAATCTCGGGCAAAAACCATGCCATTCAACCATTGATTGTCACCATCCAGGGTGCCAAGAAAGCCCAGTATGACATTCGGCTGTTGGAGACGCACAGAACAGAACTTCCTAGATCGCTGAGTAAACGATTCACTTCACTTTGACCCAGCAAGATCAGTTTACTCATAACGATCGTGTTGTAAGCCGCAGGCACCACATTGGGATTGAAGTATTCCGTATCGTTCATCTTCAGGTAATCGGTCTCGAAGCGCTGTAAGTTGGTATTTTCCCCTGCTCCGCTGCCCAATACTTCATCGAAGTATGTGTCCGGGCTGGTGAGATATTTCTGCAGTTCCTGCTTGGTCATGCCGATCGCAGACTTCAGCAGCGTATTCAGCAGATCTTCCTTCAGTTTACGGATCGGTTCTAGGAGAAAATCCGGCGTAATTGCGTCGATAATATCACTGATTACACCAGCAGTCAGACCAACAAAATCAGGAGCCCCTGACATCGACAGCAAATGATCGGTGACATATCGTTGCAACACATCTTCAGCCCGCTGGGTATCTGGAGATCGGCTAGGGTTAAAAAACAATGCCTTTGCAACCTCATGGCTGACCCCAGGCCAAGCCCGAAGACCACTATCAATGTCATCCCGCCACGCTTCTTTATAGGTGATTTGAATCCCGTTAGCAGTGACGTAAGCAGCTTTTTCAGCTAGGATGGCCAATCGGCTACAGCTAAAGTCAAGGGGTTTACAGGCATTGGCACGGCGATCGTAGTCCGCTTTTTTGGCGTAGTAGGCATCAATATCGCGCTGAAGATCAGCCCGCAGGGTCGAATAAATCCGAGGAATGGAAAAGTCTGTGCCACCACCCCCAGCCCGCAGCAACTCACTATCCAGAAACGTCTCTGGTCGAGCATCGATCATATTTTGGTAAATAAAATCTTTGACCCCATCAATGCTGGCATTAAAAAAATTGGCATCCAGGGCACGGGTATCTAGACGTTTATCGATAGAGCCCTCTACGACAATATGCTTCACCGCATTGGCAGGCCCTGCAGGTGGTGTAATAGCAAAAGACCCGCCTGAGAAATGATTGACAAAGGTATGACCGTACATATCCCCTGCTGCATGGGTGAGGTAGCCCACCGTAAATGTCCGAACTGCTGCAGTATTAGTGACATTTGCGCGGTTCCACAGGTAGGTCAGCCAAGCATCCGACCCCCCAGCAATCCCTGTCTCCGAGGATGATGGGTGGATCACCTGCTGCCCGGTTAAAATATCGGGATAGGCATCAGGCCCCAAAATTCCAGCACGGTATTGCGGTGCATGGCTCCGGAGGGCAGCAAGAATACTGGAATCGACTTGGTAGGTGCCGACTTCTCCAATAATTTGCCCGTTTTCATAGTCCACGCGGGAAATGGTGACTTTACCGTCATCCAAGGCATCATCAAGAGCCTGTTTGCCTAGGTAGACGTGGGTGGTTGGCTTCCAAGCCCAAACTTCCCTAGGATGCCATACCAAACTGAGGTAAATAATGATGAAGATTCTGAAATTACAGAGTTTCAGCCAGTGTCGAAGAGAAGGAAACATTGGTGACATGCTAATTAGAACCTCACTGTCCGCTCAATCCCTATAGTGTACCGTTAGTGCAGCTACATCTTCATCCATCGGATGCTGATGGAATATTTTGCCCAGATGCAGCCTGAGAGGTGAATCCTTCAAAGGCGATTAGCGCGATTCAGATCAAATGACAGACAATTATCAACCAGGAGACTGAAAGTGCTGGCAGAGCAATGGCACTACATTATCAAACCACCGCAGTTGTGCCCCGCTCCAGGCATTAGTTTTACTAGTTGCTAACATAGCCATATATGGGAGTTGACAAAATGCACGACATTTTAACTTGTCACCATTGCCTAATACCTACTACCTAACACCTACCAACTATTGCATCTAAACCTTTGACTAACCTCTCCATACCCTCCGCTGCTGTCTCCTGTTGCAGTGCCCCATAAGCAACTCGCAAATAACAGCCATCATCCATGCCAAAAGTATTACCGGGAATCACTGCTACCTGATATTCTTGAATCAATCGCTCTGCCAATTCAAAAGCACCTAAGGTAGTCTGAACCTTGAGCAAAAAATAGAAGGCACCATCAGCAGGAGCAATCCTACATATGTCTTGGAGACGGTTGAGGGAGTTGAGGGCTAGTTCTCGTACAGTCGCGATCGCACTGATATGCTTTTGGTAGTAGTCGGCTCCTGCCTTGAGGGCTCCTAAGGCTGCATATTGGGAAACTACTGGAGGACAAATCAGAATTGTATCCTGAACTTTCTTCACTGCCCCCAGTAAGTGTTGGGGAATTACCATATACCCAATGCGCCAACTGGCAAAACCATAAGCTTTGGAAAGGGAGTAGAGGGAAATCGTATACTCGCTACTTTGAGAAAAAGCTCCTGGTGAAATGTGCTTTACCCCGTTGTAGGTAAAATACTCATAGGCTTCATCACTAATATGGTAAATACCGCGATCGCGACAGATGCGATTAACTTCCCGCAATGCTTCTTCAGAATAGACAGCTCCCGTGGGATTATTAGGAGAAATTGTCACTACAGCCCTAGTTTTCTCCGTAATTGCTTGGGCAATTGCTTCTGGGCGTAGCTGGTAATTCTCATCCGTTGCCACTAGCACCGGGCGACAACTGGCCATCGTAATCGCCATTTCATGGTTGAAATAATAAGGCACTTGGATAATAATTTCATCCCCGGGATTAGTGATGGCGAGAACCGCATTTATGAAAGCCATATTGCTTCCTGCTGTTACCATGATGCAGCTTTCCCCATTGCTCTTGATGCCATTAAAGCTTTGTAGTTTTGCCTCAATTGCTGACAACAAGGGAGCAATTCCCTGAACTGATTGGTACTTGTGATTCTGCAAATCCTTCAGGAATTCCGGCAAAAGCGCGATCGCTTCTGGGGGTGGACCATAATAAACCACACCTTGTCCTAAAGAAATCGTGCCAGGGGTGCGGTGAATTAGTTCTCCAATGATGGGAATTATCGGTGATTGTACACCTTGCATACGAGAAGTTAAATTTGCCATATTAATAAACACTAAGCTCCTTGAGTGCAACTGATTCAGATTTAGCCTTCATCTTGGCTTCTGCAAATTCTGCCAGTTGAGCTTCAATTTCTTCCCGTACAATTTGGCGGTACTCGATAAAATGCTCCAGGTGAGCACAATTGGTGATATAGTAAAGGAATAACTTAGGGTTGTATCTGATGATTAATAAAAGTTGATGCCAAAATTGGAAGCGTGTCTTGCGCTTAATCCCTTCTCGCCAACAAATAATCAATAGTGCCCGCAGTTCTCGTAATTCCAGCATCCGAAACTTCTTTTTGTGGGGCTTTGGTTTCATTGCCAGGAGGTGTCGATAAACTCTGCCTAGGTAACGCTCTGGTTCATATAATTCCCAAAAACAACGGACATATTCTTTCGCTAATTCTTCTATAGGGCGGCTAGGGATAAAATTGGTTAGGGTTGTTTGATTGCCTGTTGCCTCATTTTGCTCTTCTCCCTCTAGTAAACGCCCCTCTTTTTTCAATCGCTCCCACAATGCTGTATTCGGTAAAGCTTGAAGCATACTAAACATAGCGAAGGGAATAGCAGTTGCTTCTACAAAATTAATAATGCGCTCTCCTGCTCCTGGTTTTTCCCCATCAAAGCCAATAATAAAACCAGCCATAACTCGCAAACCGGTCTGATTGATTTTTTGGACAGCCTCAAGGAGAGAGTTGCGGGTGTTTTGGTGTTTTTTGGTTAGGGTTAAGCTATCTGTGTCTGGAGTCTCAATGCCGAGAAAAACAGCGGAAAAGTTAGCAGCAATCATTAAATCTAACAATTCTTGGTCTTCTGCCAGATTTACCGAAGCTTCCGTAACTAGGCTGAAAGGATAGCCACGTTTTTCCATCCAGGGGGCAAGTTCCTGGAGTAGCAGCTTAACATTGCGCTTATTGCCAATAAAGTTATCATCGACTACAAATACGCTACGGTGCCAGCCTAAATCGTAGAGAGTTTGCAACTCAGCTAAAAGTTGTGCTGGAGTTTTGGTACGGGGTTTGCGTCCATATAACACAATAATGTCACAGAATTCGCATTGGAAAGGACAGCCACGGGAAAACTGCACCGACATATCAGTGTAAGCATTCAAATCCAACAAATCGTAGCGAGGAATTGGTGTTTTGGTAACATCAGGCTTCTCTCCATTTGCCCTCAATACTCCTGAAGTTTCACCCCTTTCTAAGGCCTCCACAAACAAAGGTAGAGTAATTTCTCCTTCATCCAAAATCAGAAAATCTACTCCAGCAACCGTTGCTTCTTCTGGAACAGAAGTAACATAAGGACCCCCTACTGCTACAATTTTACTCCTTTGCTTAGCTTCACGAATTAAATGCAATAAATCTGGTTTTTGAACAATCATACCAGAAACAATAACTAAATCTGCCCATTCCCAGTCAGCTTCAGTTTCAGGTTGAACATTGCGATCCACTAAGCGAAATTCCCAAGTTTGGGGCAGGATGGCTGCTACGGTGATCAAGCCTAGAGGTGGTAGAGAAACTTTACACCCAATTAGTTCTATTGCTTTGTCAAAAGACCAAAAGGATTTGGGAAAAAGAGGATATAATAGTAGAACTCGCATGTTTTGAGCTAAGAGGTATTAGGTCTTAGGTGCTAGGTATTAGGTTATTTGGTAGCAAATTTGACTGGTGTTTTTAACTACAACAACCTTTTTTCAATCCGTTAGATTTTATGACTGTTCGGCAGAATGTGCAAGTATTATTACAATTACAAGATAATTTTAAGATTTCAAAGGCTATATGTGGGAAGGGAATTGGGAATTGGGAATTGGGAATGGAGAAAATACCTAAAACTTAACACCTATCAAAGAATCTGACTCAAGAATTCTTTAGTTCTCTCATGCTGGGGATTGGTAAAAAACTCAGCAGGGGTTGCACTTTCGAGAATTACCCCCTGATCAGTAAAGTACATTTGATCGGCAACTTCACGAGCAAATCCCATTTCATGGGTGACTAACAGGCAAGTCATACCTTCTTCTGCTAGTTCACGGATAGTCAGTAACACTTCCTTTACTGTCTCAGGATCTAGAGCCGCTGTTACTTCATCAAACAGCATAACTTCTGGTGTCATCGCTAACGATCGCGCGATCGCTACCCGTTGTTGTTGTCCCCCAGACAGTTCTCCTGGATAGTTCTTTTCCTTACCCTGAAGTCGTACCTTAGCCAGCAAGCCATAAGCACGTTCTTTGACTTCTTTAGGGTCTTGTTTCAGCACATGGATGGGAGCCATCATCACATTCTCCAAAGCTGTGCGGTGAGGAAAGAGGTTGTACTGCTGAAATACCATTGAGACCATCCGCCGCAGAGGTATTTTTTCCCGCTCAGTCCGGAGTTGGTGTACCTGAAATTCTCCCACACGGATTGAGCCACTATTGATTGGTACTAGAGCATTGATACACCGCAAAATAGTCGATTTACCTGAACCAGATGGACCAATTATACAGACAACATCCCCTTTACCAACATCCAAAGAAATACCCTTCAAGACTTCAGTGTCACCAAAAGACTTATGTATATCGTAGATAGAAATTAAAGGGTCTGTCATTTGTTATTGGTTGTTTGTTATTTGTTATTGGTTGTTTGTTATTTGTCATTTATTATTTGTTGTTTGTTTGCAGATTATAAATTATCCATTATCCATTATCCATTATCCATTATCCATTATCCATTATCCATTATCCATTATCCATTATCCATTATCCATTATCCATTATCCATTATTAATTCCAATTCCTTTGTCAGTCGAGCAATAGGATAACAATAGATAAAAAATAACAGCATAAGGACAGTGTATAGGGGAATTGCCAAACCCTCTCCTTCTAGTTCTAGCACCTCTCGCACCGCTGTCAATCCTTCGGGAACTCCTACCAAATTTGTGAGAGTTGTACCCATCGTCAGGATAGCGTACCAGTTCATCCAAGGGGGAATCATCCGCCGTACTGCTTGAGGTAAAATCACTAACTGTAAAATTTGCCTGCGGGTGTAACCCATTGCCTCTGCTGCTTCCCATTGTCCTGAGGGGATAGATTGAATTGCACCCCGGACAATTTCTGAGATATTAGCCGCCACTACTAGAGATAGACCAATAATTGATTTCGCTACAGGTGAAAATTCAATGGTGGTAAAACCCAGC
>JAAHHL010000382.1 GCA_010672185.1 Caldora sp. SIO3E6
AAACAGAAGACGTCATACGATATGGAATGAGTACCGTGTCTGCAGGTAAGACGTGTGCTCTTCAGATCTCAAAATGCTAAGGTTCGCAGGGTTTCGTCAACTTTCTCAGTCACCATAACGTAGGAGACATTGAGAGCTGTGGCGATGTGTGTGACTAACGCCGGGAAAAAGTCTTGCCCGGTGGTGGCGGCAGTGCCTAATACCAAGTTTTGCAAAACGGTTTCAGCTTGTTGGCGTTCAGTTTCCAGTCGCTTTCTCTCACTAATATCTTGAATAATGGCCAAACAATTGGTACTTTGCTCTTCCCGGAGTTCGACAAGATACACCGTGGTTTCTGCCCAAAAGCATGACCCATCTTTGCGAACATATCGTTTTTCAACAGTAAAGCTCTCAACTTGACCAGAGTAAAGCTGTTGTATTGCTTGGACAGAAGCTGGACAATCGTCAGCATGGGTCAAATCAGCCACTGTCATCTCCATTAATTCCGCTGTGGTATAGCCAGTCATCTGGCAGAAGCACGGATTCACCAGCGTCAATTTTCCAGTTCGCATATCGGATTCAGCAAAGCCGACAGCGGCTTGCTCAAATGCAGCGGTAGCTCTTGCTTCGCTCAGCTTGAGCTCTGCATAGAGTCGAGCATTCTTCAAAGAAATTGCCGCCTGGGTACAAAGGAAGTTGAGGATAAGGAGGCGATCTCTGGTAAATACCCCACTGGTGGATTGATTGCTTAAATAGAGAATGCCAATCAGTTGACTTTGATTAAGAATAGGTAAGCACAACACGCTCTTGGGTTGCTGCTGGCGGAGATAGTCGTCAATTATCGGTAAATCTGTATCAAGGTCATCCATCACCACCGCTATGTGGGTGTTTTTGACGTATTGAATGAGTTTGAGAGGAAAATCAAGATGCCCTTCTAAGGGTACTGAACAGAGATGGTTCGTATCTGTTGTGGCAATAGCTTCAATAAACCAGGTGTCATGGCTATCCGGCAGGATTAAGGCACAGCGATCGCCCCCAGACTGTTGCAAAATAGTTTGGGTGAGTTGGCGCAGTAGTTCATCGAGTTTAATGATTCTAGAAATGGCTTGAGAGGTTTTGATGACCGCTGCAAAATCCAGGCTAGTATTGATGCTGGTACTGGCAGAGTTGCTAGATTTTGTCGAGGAATGGAACGAAATTTGGGGACTGACAAGGCTTAAAGTTTCGAGGGAATTCAGGGATTTTGCCGACTGTTGTAAAATAGGTTGTAACAACTGGGGATAACGCTTCTCTAAATCATCAGTTTTGGCTTTGCTACCCCAGTGGGCGTAGCAGTAATATGCTTCCTGCATGTAAACAGCAGCAACTTTTTCCTTGTTCCAACCAAGGTAGAACTGGGCAGTGAGTTCGTTTGCTAATGCTTCTTCTTGGATATAGTGATTGTCTTTGGCTTCGGCTATCGCCAGGTCATACAGTTCTATTGCTTTTACTTTTTCCCCCAGCAATCGGTATTTTTCTGCTTGGATTAGGTGAAGCTTATGGGCATAGTTCATTGGGGCAAAATCAGCCCATTTGGCGATTTTGTTTTGATGAGACTCAATACGCAAGAGTGCGGCTTCTTGTGCTATTTCGTCCAAGCTAGGATAGAGGAAAAGCCATGACAAAGCGTCATAGAAATAAAATAAAGGGACGAATACCTGCCCTGGTATTCCATCTAAATATGTTTCTGCCTGAGCTGCAATCCTTACAGCGTGATCGTAATCGCCAAACAAATAACAGAGGAATAATTTATTAATATAGAAGAAAGCAAGATAGCTTAAATCGTTATCTTGCTTGTAATTTAGTAGTATTTTTTCTTCATCACAAGCATTCCCCAGCAAAAGAGTTGGGTTATCACTTGTTCTGCTCAAATTCAAGACTGTTTGGTGATTAAGCTCGTTTAAATCAAAGACCATTCTCTGTTTAAAATCTTTGGCGAAACCACTGTATTTAGATATCTCGCGTTCAAGATCTGTTAAGTTTTTCCCAGTAACAAATGAGTGAGAGCAATAGTCAAGAGTTGCAAAAGATGCAGATTCTAAATCACCAGATTCCAAGCCTATTTTGTAACTTTTTAAAAGAGGATCTAAAGTGGAATTAATATGATTTTTCCAATGTTTTATTCCAAGATAAACAACTTCTAATGTCTTCGCATAAAATTCGGTAGATTCAATTCGCTCTAATAGTTGAATTGCCAAGTTGCCAAAGCGATATCCTTGCTCTATATCATCAGCAATACTGCAAAGGATTAAACCGTAATTTGCATAAGCCGATGGCGAAATATTTGTATTTCCATAGGTAATAGACAAATCCACCTGTTTAGCAACAATAATTGGCAGTAAATTAGGCAATCCCAAATAAGCAGCATTTAACAGGCTAGATAAAATCCGCATTGAGGCTAATTGTTTGTCACCGCTCATTATCGGTAAGGAAACCAATGATTCGGGGCAAGATTGCGACAACTTGTTAGCTAGTTCTGACAAAGAACGATTAACATCCCCTTCATCTGGACTCTCAGGTAAGTCAATTTCTAAAGAAGAAAGTAAATCAAGTCCAACTCTAATGGCATCTGTAGGTTTATTTTGGGAAATAGCAATTTGAATCTTGATCTCATCAGCTTTAACTCGATCTAATATATTGATGGCGTTAGACTTTAATATATCTATCAGCATTTCTGATCGTGTAAAGTTGCCAGTCAGATAAGCAGTCTCCGCCATCAGTTCATACAACAATAGAGTAAACTTATAATGTTGTTGCCAGCAATCTTTTGAGAGTAGTAAACAGGCAGTTTCGGAATAGTTTAAGGAGGCTACATAAGCAGTTGCTATTTTAGCTTTTTTCCCGGCAGTGAAATTCAGTTTTGCTATCTGATACCTCTCAGACGGCTGCGTAATCAGATCTATACCTAGATTAATTTGGTTGACAATATCAAAAATTTTGTCTTCGATATTCCTGGGGGAAGTGCGATTCAGTAACAATCTGCCAATTAGCAAATGAGTGGTTTGTATTTGGTCTTCTGGAATTAGGGAATAAGCAGCTTGTTGGACGCGATCGTGCAAAAAACGATAGTTAATTGCCACCATTTCCTCTACTTGCTCTTCAAGCTGGCCTCCTTGGAAAAACTTATAGGCTTCACTAATCGGTAAGAGTAATTCTTCCTGTAATGCAACCCAAAGATGTCCAGCAACCTTTTCTTCAGGCTGCTCGCAAATAAACACTAATGTCTGTAAATCGAACTGATTGCCAATACAAGCGGCAATTTTCAACACTTCCTGGGTAGCTTCTGGCAGCTTCTGCAATCGCCTCACCATAAATTCCACCACATCATCCGTCAGTGCTAGTTGTCGCACTTGGCTCAAATCACACTGCCACCCTCCCTTAGTAAGGGGGGAAGAGGGCTCGAAAACAATGCAACCCTCGGCATGGAGTCCCAACAAAAACTGGGTTGTAAAGAATGGATTTCCTTTGGTCTTTTGATAAACCAACTTAGATAAGGGAGTGGCAGTTTCAGCGGAACACAGTAATGTATCCGCCACCAAATGATTAATATCGACTTCTGCTAAAGGAGCCAGTGTGAGGGTATTAATTACTCCCTTCTGTTGATGTAGCTCATCCAGCGCCAGCATTAACGGATGAGCTGGGAAGACCTCGTTATCCCGATAGGCTCCCAATACCAGTAGATACCCAGCTTCTGATTCACTGAGCAATAGTTTCAACAGGTTTAATGAAGCTGAATCCGCCCATTGCAAGTCGTCTAGGAAAATAACTAGGGGATGATCTTTAGTTGTGAAAACTTGCACAAACTTGCTAAAGAGCAAATTGAAGCGGTTTTGAGCAGCACTACCAGAGAGTTCCGATACTGTCGGTTGCTGGCCAATGATACGTTCGAGTTCTGGAATCACCTCCAGGATAATTTGTCCACTGACACCCACAGCATTCAAGATTTTTTCTTTCCAAGTTGTCAAGACAACATCGGATTCTCCCAAGAGTTGCCCCATCAAACTGCGAAAAGCTTGCACGAAAGCAGAAAAGGGTACATTGCGGTTGAATTGGTCGAATTTACCTTTGATAAAGTAGCCCCGTTTTTCGACAATTGGTTTGTGGACTTCATTGATTACAGCGGTTTTGCCAATGCCAGAAAACCCTGCCACAAGAAGAAGTTCGCCTCCTTTATGTCCCTCCTTGCTAAGAAGTTTGACCCCCCTATGTCCCCCCTTAGCAAGGGGGGATTCAGGGGGGTTACCCTTGCCAAGAGGGGATTCAGGGGGGTGAACGAAATTTTGTGCAGGATTTCCATTCTCCCCGTCCCCGCGTCCCCGCGTCCCCGCGTCTGCTGAGGAGTTTCCCCACTCGCTTTTTCGCTCACCCGATTGAGGGGGGTTAGCAACCCGATCAAAGATAGTCAGTAAAGTTTGTACTTCCGTTTCCCTTCCGTAGAGTTTTTCAGGAATCAGGAAGCGATCGCAAATATCCCGCTCTCCTAACTCAAAGGTTTCAATTTCACTTTTAGCCTCCAACTGTTGCAGACATCGCTCTAAATCATGTTTTATACCCAAAGCACTCTGGTAACGTTCCTCGGCATTCTTCGCCATTAACTTGAGAGTGATTTTAGAGATAACTGGTGGATAGGATTCGCCTTGAGCATTAAGGAAGTCATAGAGAGTCAAGGGAGTTTGGGCAATGTGACGGTGGAGTAACTCCATTGGTTCATTGCTATTGAAGGGGAGGATTCCTGTTAGGAGTTTGTAAAAGGTGACACCAAGGGAATAGAAATCTGTGCGGTAGTCAATTCCTCGGTTCATTCGTCCCGTTTGTTCCGGAGAAATGTAAGCAAGAGTTCCTTCTAAGCCCTTGGGATTGAGCAATTGTTGCTGTTCCTTTGGCAGTAAACTGGAGATGCTGAAATCGATCAGCTGAACTTGACCAGTTTCTGGGTTAATCAGGATGTTAGCAGGTTTGATATCTTTGTGAATGATACGCTGTTGACCTAGATAATGCAGAGCTTCGGCTAGTTGAATAGCAATAGTGAGGAATTCAGCGAGGGATTGCCCTGAGAGCTGCCAATATTCGGGAAGTGAGATTGCCCCTTCATCCGGCATCACTAGGGCATAACCATTACCGTAACGTTCCAGGGCAAGGGGTTGAACAATGTTAGGATGTTCTAAATGGTAGGTAATAATGTATTGGTTGCGGAACCGGACTAAATCGTTGAAGTTAGGGTGAGGATTGCGGAGGATTTTGATGATGACCGGTTGCTCAGTGGTGGTTTGGAGCGCTCGATAGACAAGGGTACGGGTTCCGGCATAGATTTGGTCAGTTTCTTGATAACCAGCTAAGTTGAGCATCATCACCAGGGATAGAATTGAGCAGCACAGACAGTTAATTCGTCTCTCAATTATCCGATATTGGTTAGGATAGTAACAACTAGACTATCGCCTCATGGCAATAACTTCATTTTTCTTACCTAACTAATTCCTTTCTTCAGAGCTCCTCCTGCCTCCTGCCTTCTGCCTCCTGCCTCCTGTTAATTATTGGTATTAATATTGTTAACAATAAATGGCTCTCTTCGAGAATTTGGTTCACTTTTATAAGCGCTTTCCATAATTTTTTGTTTAACTACCTGAGCTTCTTGTTCGGAAAAATAGCCTACCAGTACACCTTGCCAAACCGGCTGAATTTCATATTTTTTTGAAGGTATTTTTACATATCCTATTGGAGTATTTTCATCTTGACTTGTTCCAGTAAGCTCTAGAATAGATGCTTCACTCCCTTTTATATAGTCATATTTTGATTTGAAAAGTTTACAGTTTTCATTATGAGCCCATTTATTGGACTCCACAACTCTCATCAAATTAGTCTTATCTAAAATCAAACTATTAGGAACAAAGATAGCAAATTTTTGATTTGGTATCTTTGCACAAGATTTTGTATAGGGAAAAGGAACAAATTCTTGAACAAGTAAAGTAATTTGTATTCCTAAGAATATCCCAGCAATTAATGCTGAAGCTAGAGGTAAATAATAAAACTTAATCTTCATAGAAGCACCCTTCAAGTAAGAACTAATATCCAGTTCGGCAGAATACTTAAACTGTGGTGAAAACAAGCCAGTACTGCCAGCAGAAACCGTAGGCTAGGCAGAGGTCAAAAGAGAAGAAAGAAGGTTGCATAGGTTATTAGTGTCGAGACATTACAGGTAATTTTGATAAATCATCTATCCTTAGCAGTAATTTTAAAATATCGTGCTACCACTGTTACTCAACTGTTCCCACTGCGTTTGTCTAACCTTAGTATATAGCTTTTCTAGACCAGTAATATTACTGCTGAGAGTGTAGCGTTCAAGAACTCTTGCTCTTGCTTTTTTTCCCAATAAATCTGTCCACTCTTGATGATCATTTAATACCGGTAAAAGGGTCTGAAGTTGGGAAGTTACTCGATGGGTATTGAGCACCACACCAGCTCCTGCTTCTAATACTTCTCCATCAGCACCAGCATCGGTTGCAACACAAGCGATACCACAAGCCATTGCTTCGAGTAAAGATAAAGATAACCCCTCCAGCAGAGAGGGCAAGATAAAGACATCAGCAGAGCGCAGCAGATCAATGCGTCGCTGCTCATCAGCTTCAAATCCCCACCAAATGATTCCGTGTTCTTTACCATAAAAAGGCATTAAAGATGCAGTTAGGGGACCATCACCAATAATGAGTAGTTTACTCTGCTCATTAAGATGGGACTGCTTCCAGGCTA
>JAAHHL010000383.1 GCA_010672185.1 Caldora sp. SIO3E6
ACACTCTTGCCCTACTCTACGCTCTTCATTGGTGAGTTGAAACTTTTAGGCAAGTGGGATGTTCATACCTATCCAGTTAAAGCTATCAAACGAGTTCGATTAATTCGTAGAGCAGATGGGTATTACTGTCAGTTTTGCGTTGGTGTTGAGTGTATTGATATTCAACCCAAAACAGCCCAAGAGATTGGATTAGATGTAGGTCTTGAGTCGTTTTACACTGACTCTAACGGACATACTGAGCCTAATCCTAGATTCTTGAGAAAAGCTGAATCTAATATCAAGCAAGCTCAACGTCGTATCTATAAAAAGAAGAAAGGTTCGGCACGACGCCGTAAAGCAAGAGCTAGATACTCGAAAAAACACTTAAGAGTAAGTAGGCAAAGAAATGAACACGCTAAAGGACTAGCGCGTAACTTATGCAAGTCTAACGACTTAGTAGCCTATGTTCGCGCAGCGTGCCGAAGGCAAGACTTAAGGGTTAGCAATATGCTCCAAAATCACTGCTTAGCCAAGTCAATTGCTGATGCTAGTTGGTATCAGTTCAGACAGTGGATTGAATATTTCGCTAACAAGTTTGGAAAACTAGCTGTTGCCGTCCCGCCTCAGTACACATCACAAGAGTGCAGTCAGTGTAAACGGATAGTCAAGAAATCTCTCAGTACAAGGACTCATGTTTGTCAGTGTGGCTGTACTCTACACCGGGACACCAACGCGGCAATCAATATTTTGCACAAGGCTCGCATCTACGGTCGGGCAGACCGGAAGTAACGCTAAGGGAGTAGCAACCTCTACGCTAGTTGGGGCAACCCTGCTAGAGCAAGTCGCTACGACGAACTTAGAATCCCCGTCTATGCAAGAGCGGGGAGTGTCAAATCGATAACTATATATTTACCAATCACCCGCCTATATAATACAGGCGGGTGACTAAATTTAAGGTGATTTCCTCCGGAAGAATGTACCTATCGTAGAGTGTGTTAGCGTTTGCGCAGCATTCCACACGAAAGCGATCGCATTTTAGCTTCATCCTGACAATCCCGATCATCTTGGTAATCCTGGTAAGGTTTCAGCGATTTGGCGAGATACGTCGATGAAATAGATGTAAGAAACAATTCATACCAAATCCGCATCTAACAGAAAGATTTATCAAAATTACCTATGAGCTTGTTGCCTAAACCCACTAATAAACTATCAACCAAATCGGATTTGGGATCAAATCCTCCTGCCTTCTGCCTTCTGCCTCCTGCCTTCTGCCTTCTTGCACTAGTATGGATTCAGCCACAGGTTGTTGCTAGTCCGAACTCCAATGAGGAGGTTAGTAAACAAACAACTCTTCATAAAAAACTGAGTGAATCCTTAACCCTGCAACAATTGCCGCCACTAGGAGATCCTTCAGAATATCTACCGGACCTCGAAATCATACCTGAGTCTCCCTTACAAGAGAATCGTTTAGTACTCAAGTTGAGTGAGCGTCGCGTCTATTTTTACCAAGACGATCAAGTTCAAGCAAGTTATCCAGTTGCCATCGGCAGAAGTGGCTGGGAGACCCCTACCGGTAGTTTTGAAGTCATACAAATGGTATCCTACCCTACTTGGGAACATCCTTTTACGGGAGAACTTATTCCTCCAGGTGCAGATAATCCTTTAGGAGTGAGGTGGATTGGCTTTGCAGTAAAAGGAGAAAATTATATAGGGTTTCATGGAACTCCCAATGAGGAACTAATTGGGCAAGCAGTTTCCCACGGCTGCGTTAGGATGCGCAATGAGGATGTGGTGAGTTTATTTGAGCAAGTAGAGATAGGAACACCTGTCATGGTAGAGCCTTAGGTGGTAGGTGTTAGGTGGTAGGTGGTAGGTGGTAGGTGTTAGGTATTGCTTTCAATTATCCCTAAAATTGATTTTAATTCTCAATTCTCAATTCTCAATTCTCAATTCTCCCTTCGAGCCAAACGCTGTGCCTCGAACAACTCCTTAATACCTTTTTGAGCTACGTCCAATATCTGATTGAGCTGGGAAATGCTAAAACTTCCTTCCTCCGCTGTTCCCTGAATTTCAATCATCTCCATCTTGTCATTCATGACAATATTGCAGTCCACCTGAGCTGCGGCATCTTCAATATAGTTCAAATCCAAATAGGTCTCCCCTTCTAATAATCCCACAGAAACAGCAGCAATTTGGTGACGTAGAGGTGACTGCGCTAACTTACCAGTTTTTACCAACTTATCCAAAGCATCGGCAAGAGCCACATATCCCCCCGTAATTGAGGTGGTGCGAGTTCCTGCATCCGCCTGTAAAACATCAGCATCGACAGTTAGCGTTAGTTCTCCCAAAGCTTTAAGATCTAGAGAAGCTCTTAAACTACGTCCAATCAGCCGTTGAATTTCCTGAGTACGTCCCGAAAGCTTGAGAAACTCCCGTTTTTGCCGTTCAGGTGTAGCTCCTGGCAACATTCTATACTCCGCAGTTAACCAGCCGCTGCCTGTGTCTTGGAGAAATTTGGGCACTCCTTCTTGTACTGTCACAGTACAAAGCACTTCAGTATCGCCACACCTGGCTAAAACTGAGCCAGGAGCAAAGCGAGTAAATTCCCGCTTAAAGCTGATAGGACGTAATTGATCGGGTTTTCGGTTATCCGGACGTTGCCAAGACATAAGTTTGTTATTTGTTGTTTGTTTTTTGTTATTGGTTGTTAATTCTCAATTCTTAATTTTCTCTAAAATCTCTTGATTTACTTCTTCTGGGGATTGGTTGCCGTTGATCGTTATTAGCCGGTGGCAATATCCGTAGTATTCCAGGATAGGAATGGTACGCTCATGGAACAAATCAATACGGCGCTGTACGATATCTGGGTGATAGTCTGGGTGGGAATTGGCCTGAGAAACTTTACTGCTTAGATTACTCAATTGCCTAATACAGCGATCGCTCATTACTGATTCTGGTACTTCCAAGTAAATTGCCCAATCGAGTTTTTGCTCCAACTTATCCAATAAAAAATCTAACTCTTCTGCCTGGAAAGCAGTACGAGGATAGCCTTCTAATAACCAACCCCTAGCAGTATCAGATTGCACAAGACGCTCCCGCATAAATTCGATGAGCAGTGTATCCGGTACTAACTCTCCCTTTTCCACATAGGGCTGCACCTGACGTCCTAAATCAGATTGGGAAGCGATCGCCTCTCGCAATATATCACCAGTGGCAACTAAAGGGATACTCTGCTGTTGGCACAATTTTTGGGATTGTGTTCCTTTCCCTGCACCCGGACCTCCTAGAATCACCAGTCTCACGATTACCCAACTCCTACTTCCGTTTGCTCAATCTATCCGACATGCTGCACCCTAGCTGGCACAATCGGTATTGTCGTGATTTTCAACAGCAATAAAGTGACTTTTGATACAAAAATTATCAACTTTAGCAGATCTTTAAATTTAATTATCTATTCTCAATACCCTACACCCTCAAATAGGGAGCATCCCAAGAATGAGGAACAAAGGGGTGTGGGGAGTTTGGGGAGGATGGGGAGATAAGAAGACAAAGGAGAACTACGGAAGCTGGGCTAGAGAGTTAGATGTAGCGTTGAATGAAGTAGTCAACTAAAAAAATACGCTATATATATATAGGTCAGAGCATTGACTCTGTAACCAATTTCTCCTGAGCTTGACCCAAGCTCATTGACTGTTATTTGTTGATTATGGTTTCTCAGTTAGAAGCTCCCAGCCTTGATTCTCCTCGTCAGTTGACTTATTGCGTTGAAGGACTAGTACAAGTATTTACCAGCTCCCAGCGGAGCTTTTTTACCAGCGTTATTGCTCAAGCTCTCAGAATTGCCGGACAAGGGACTAGTGCACTAGTAGTACAGTTTCTCAAAGGGGGAATAGAACAAGGTTATGACCATCCTATTCGTCTAGGACAGCACCTAGACTGGATTCGTTGTGATCTACCCCGGTACATCGATACGCCAGAGTTGGATGAAGCAGAATCCCAAGCTTTAATGCAGTTGTGGCAGTATACTCAAGATGTCGTTTACCAGGGAAAATACTCCTTGGTGGTTTTGGACGAACTCAGCTTAGCGATCAACTTTGGCTTAATTCCCCAAGAGGAGGTATTGGCTTTTCTAGAAAAACGCCCTAGTCATGTTGATATTATTCTGACAGGACCCAAAATGCCTCAAGCCATCCTTGATGTTGCTGACCAAATTACAGAAATTCGTCGCAGCCACCAACCCTAGTTAGGTGGTAGGTGTTAGGTGTTAGGTATAGACTACTATGATCAAGAACGATGTCTGGATTAAGGAAATGGCACATCGGGGAATGATTTCTCCCTTTGAACCCAGGCTAGTTCGTCACCTAGAAGAACTACCAGTTATTTCCTATGGTCTAAGCAGCTACGGCTATGATGTTAGACTATCGCCCTTAGAGTTTCGGGTCTTTCGGCATATCCCTGGTACTGTCGTTGACCCAAAAAACTTCAATCCGGACAACCTGGAACCAGTACAGCTACATACAGATACTAACGGTAGCTACTTTATTTTACCTGCCCATTCTTATGGACTCGGAGTTGCTTTAGAACGACTAGAAGTGCCTGAAGATATCTCGGTTTTGTGTATCGGGAAAAGCACCTATGCTCGTGTTGGTTTAATTGCCAATCTCACTCCAGCTGAAGCAGGATGGCGTGGACATTTAACTTTAGAGTTTTCTAACTCTTCGAGTGCCGATTGTCGTATTTATGCCAATGAAGGAGTTGTGCAGTTGCTGTTTCTCTCTGGAAATCCTTGCTCAGTAAGTTATGAAAAACGGCGAGGTAAATACCAAGACCAACCAGAAACAGTAGTTTTCTCTAAAGTTTGAAGCATATGGGTTAAAATAAAATGGAACGATTTTGTGTTGAATTGATTGCCGCTACAAAAAAACCACAACAAGTTGTTTGGGCAGCAATGCACCAAGATTATTCTGAGAATTTTGTTTGGGATAGTCGAGATAAATGGCCCGATGAACAACGGGCTGGTGAATTAATTATCAAACATTTATTATCCGGCGATCGCGGACATTATGGCCCTCTAGAACATCCCCAGATTACCTTCAATGTTGGCTACTTTCCCCACTCGATGATGCAACAAGTGCGTACCCATCGGGTTGGGATGAGTTTTGATGTACAATCATTTCGCTATACGGGTCAAAGAATCATTAACGTAGCAGAAGGTAAGCAAAATGTAGAGGAAGTTTTCTACCTCCGTCCCGTGGGTAAATATACTAACCGCCAAGGCAAGCGTTATTTTTATTCAGAAGAACAGCGCTCTGAAGACCTAAAATGGTGCTGGGAGGCTTGCAAACATTACCAGAAACGTATTGCCGAAGGTTTATCAGAGGAACATGCTAGGGGGTTGATTCCTTTTGATGCTAGGCAGCATTTTGTCCTCAGTTGCAATATGCGATCGCTTATGCATTTGTTGGACTTAAGATGGAAAAAAGATGCTCAACTAGAAGCACAGAAGTTATGTGAACTGCTCTATGTTCATTTTGAACATTGGTCTCCTGCTGTAGCTTTGTGGTATAAAGAAAATCGGGCGAAAAAAGCAAAATTATCCCCTTAAATTTTGCTGGTGAGCAAATATTAGGTATTAGGTTACAAAAAGTGAATAAGGTAATAAGTTCCCTGCAATAGCTGAATTTTGTATAAACCCTAACACCTAACACCTAATACCTAATACCTAATACCTAACACCCCCTCAAACCTTAACCTCTTCCAGCATCAGCTTGGAGCGTTTGAGGGTTTCGGACAAGGGAATGGGGTAATTGCCAGTAAAACAAGCAGAGCAGAAAGTATTGGAATCTGTACCAGTAGCTTTCATCATTCCTTCCCAGCTGAGATAAGCCAAGGAATCTACACCAATCTGTTGGGCAATTTCTGAGACTGATTTAGTAGCAGCAATCAGCTGGTTTTGACTGTCAGTATCAATACCATAGAAGCAGGGGTGAGTTACTGGTGGTGAAGACACTCGCATATGTACTTCAGTAGCACCAGCATTACGTAAAGCTGTAATAATTTTCCTGCTAGTAGTACCTCGAACAATAGAATCATCTACGAGTACAACTCGTTTACCACCTAAGACATCTTTTAGAGGATTGAGCTTCATCCGGATACCGGATTCTCGCATATTTTGGGTAGGTTGGATGAAAGTACGACCAACGTAGCGATTTTTAATTAGTCCTTCACCGTAAGGAATTCCAGAGGATCGGGAGAAACCAATAGCAGCGGGTACACCGGAGTCAGGCACTGCAATGACAATATCCGCCTCAACTAAGGATTCTTGAGCCAGCTGATGTCCCAACCGCAACCGGTAACTATACAAGGTTTCATTATGCATCAAGCTATCAGGTCTAGAAAAGTAAATCATCTCAAAAATGCAAAGTTTACGCTCTGGCTTTTTGCTCCAATTGAAGGAAGCCATACCTGCATTGTTAATCCACACTAACTCTCCTGGTTCTACATCCCGCAAATATTCAGCACCGATAATATCTAAGGCACAGGTTTCAGAAGCCAAGACATAGCGCTGAGGATTACCAGGCAAAGTACCGATAACTAGAGGTCTAATACCGTTAGGATCACGAACACCCATTAAACCTTCAGGTGTGCCAATCACCAAGCTAAAGGCTCCTTTACAGCGATTAAAAGAGCTGATTGCTGCTTCTAACCATTCTTTGCCTCTGTTAACTTCTTCGCCAATTGCCAGAGCAATCAATTCTGAGTCAGTTGTTGTGAGAAAGT
>JAAHHL010000384.1 GCA_010672185.1 Caldora sp. SIO3E6
CTCAACTTGGCGACCACAACTCTACCATAGCTCCGGGAGACCGACAGCATTACCGAGATTTATGGGAATCTATAGCAACCACCAAGACACCAATTAGTCGCATTCTACCCTATTGATACTCCTTTGGGTGTCCGTATCACCTTTTTGGTCACTCCTAACCCAGTATTGCGGGAGGTTGCAGTTGATACTTTGCCCACAGAGGGTGAACGTATATTGCCTCAGGAAGTAGTAGACAAGATCTTCACTGAGCAGTATGGCAAAATTATCAATCTTCGAGACCTCCAACAAGGAATCATCGAATTAAACGAGTGGTATAAAGAGCAAGGTTATGACCTAGCTCAAGTCGTTAATGCTGAGCAAGTACAAATTAACGATGATGGCACAGTCAAATTGATTGTGGCAGAAGGGGTCATTCAAGATATTTTAGTGCGTTATCTGGATGAAGAGGGAGAGCCGGTAGTTGATGAACAAGGAAACGAACTACCGCCCCAGAGTGATAAAGAAGAACCGATTGGAGGACGTACCCGTCCCTTTATCATTACACGGGAGATTCAGTTAAAGCCAGGGGATGTCTTTAATCGGTCTACGGTACAAAGAGATTTACAGAGAGTCTTCGGTCTAGGAATTTTTGATGATGTGCGCCTTTCTTTTGCTCCTGGCGATGACCCGAGCAAAGTGGTTATGGTAGTAGATGTGATTGAAAAGAAGAGTGGCTCCTTTGCTGCTGGAGGAGGTTTTAGTTCAGCTAATGGATTTTTTGGCTCAGCTAGTTATCAACAACAAAACCTAGGGGGTAATAATCACATTCTAGGGGCAGAGTTTCAGCTGGGAACCAGAGCTCTCCTCTTCGATTTGAGCTTTACCGACCCCTGGATTGCTGGAGATCCCAATCGTACCTCTTATACTGCTAATGTCTTCCGACGCAGGTCGATCTCACTAGTTTATGGTGTTAATGATGATAATGATATCAGAGTCTTTGAAGATGACGGTGTCAATACGGATCGCCCCCGTGTCGTGCGCACCGGCGGTGGTATTAGATTTAGTCGTCCCATAGCTGACAATCCCTATGTTAGACCAGACTGGCGCTTATCTTTGGGAACTCAGTTCCAAACCATTGCGATTAAAAATGGTGATGGGGACATTACTCCAAGATCAACTACTGGAGAACAGCTGAGCTTTAGTGATGATGGAACAGATGACCTAATTACCCTCCAGTTAGGTGCAGTCAGAGACCGCCGCAATAACCTCTTGCGACCGACTCAAGGTTCTCTACTGCGACTGAGTACGGAGCAGTCTGTACCCGTAGGCGGTGGTAGCATCCTGATGAATCGTATTAGGGCTAACTACAACTACTACATCCCTGTTGAATTGACCAACTTTGTTCAAGAAGAAGAAGGTAATAAAAGTCAAACTATTGCCTTGAATATTCAAGGAGGAACCGTCTTAGGAGACTTGCCTCCCTATGAAGCCTTTTCTCTCGGTGGTAGTGAATCCATCAGAGGTTATGAGTCAGGAGAAGTCGGTTCTGGACGCACTTATATTCAGGGGACTGTTGAATATCGCTTCCCAATTTTCAATTTTTTGGGAGCGGTTCTGTTTGTTGATGCGGGAACTACTTTGGGTACAGATGATGAAGTACCTGGTGACCCCAGCGTAGTCAGAGGTTTAGCTGGTGAAGGTATTGGTTACGGTGTAGGTGCTCGTATTCAGTCCCCCCTCGGTCCCATCCGCATAGACTTTGGTTGGAATGACGAAGGTGATAATCAGTTCCACTTTGGTATTGGAGAGCGATTCTAAAATTGGTCATTGGTCATTGGTCATTGGTCATTGGTCATTAGTCATTGGTCATTGGTCATTGATCATTAGTCATTGGTACAAAGGACAAACAACAAACAACAAACGACAAATGACAAATGACAAGCGACAAAAATCACTATACTTTGGGTGGCATATTTGAACGTTCTGGTATAGGACTCCACAGTGGTCTTTCTACAACAGTAAGGGTGTTACCAGCACCTCCTGGAGAAGGACGCTATTTTGTCAGAGTTGATTTACCTGAAGCACCAATCATCAGAGCGCGAGTTGATGCTGTCCATCAGACAACACTTTCCACAGAACTTGGGGCACTGACAAAGGATGACCCTAGTATGGGAGAGGTAGTTGTGCGGACAGTAGAACATCTGTTAGCAGCACTGGCATGCAGCGGTGTTGATGATGCTCGAATTGAAATTGATGGCCCCGAAGTCCCACTTTTAGATGGCTCCGCGCTCTTATGGGTAGAAGGAATCCAAGATGTGGGTGTTGTTGGAGAAGGGGAGAGGGGAGGACGCGGAGACGCGGAGATGGGGAGATGGGGAGATGGGGAGATGGGGAGATGGGGAGATGAGGAGATGGGAAGACATCCCGATTCCCAATTCCCAATTCTCCATTCTCCATTCTCCATTCTCCATTCTCCATTTTGGATATACCAAGGGGATGCCTTTGTCGCGGCTCTACCGGCTCCTAGTATCCGATTTACTTATGGCATTGACTTTGATTTACCTGTAATTGGCAATCAATGGTATAGCTGGACACCTACACGGGAGAATTTTGCAGAAGCGATCGCTCCGGCTCGTACTTTTGGTTTGGCGCACCAAATAGAAGGGCTGCGAAAAGCTGGTTTAATAAAAGGCGGTAGCTTGGAAAATGCCCTAGTTTGTGGTGAGCAAGGATGGCTTAATCCTCCTTTGAGATTTTCAAATGAGCCAGTGCGTCATAAACTTTTAGACTTAGTAGGGGATTTAAGTTTACTAGGAAAATTTCCTGTAGCTCACTTCCTCGCTTACAAAGCCAGCCACAACCTGCATATCCAACTTGCCCAGCGGTTGGCTCACCCCAATGGCTAAATAGCTAATGCTCAAGAAGCCTTTCACTGGTGTAAGGTTCCTAGGCAAGTCTCGATGAAAAAAAATTTTCACCACCAGGTGATGAAAGTAGGAGCTATTCCTGTGACCTATCGCCTGTTGCCTACTTACTTCTTTTTATGCATAAATTAGTCATAAACCAAGCACCAAAGTTCCTAACTACAGCAAGCCTATGTCTACACTGACTGACGTTAATAATAAAAATACCTCTCCTACCAATCTTCAGCAATCCGATGCGAATAAGGACAATGCTTCTTCTAAAGAGTCTCAGCAATCCAACAATAATGCATCGAATAAAGTAGTTCTAACTCTAGAAGAGATTCAGAAAATACTACCTCACCGTTATCCTTTTGCCTTAGTTGATCGCATTATTGAATATGTTCCCGGTAAACTAGCGGTTGGTATCAAGAATGTCACCTTCAACGAACCCTATTTTCAAGGGCATTTTCCCGGACGTCCTATAATGCCTGGGGTCATGATTGTGGAAGCGATGGCTCAGGTTGGAGGTATTGTCTTAACCCAGCTACCTGATCAGATGGATGGTAACTTATTCGTATTTGCTGGTATTGACAATGTTCGCTTCCGCCGTCCTGTGGTTCCAGGGGATCAGTTAGTAATGAAAACGGAACTGTTGTCTATCAAGCGACGTCGTTTTGGAAAGATGCAAGCTCAAGCCTTTGTTGATAATCAACTAGTTACAGGAGGCGAACTAATGTTTTCTCTTGTAGATTAGTCCTCTGGATAATGGTTTGAGCACCTTTGTAGAATTTAGAAATTAGAAAAAATGCCTCTCCCTTTATTGTGCAAGGATTTTAGGCCAAAACTCAATTCTCAATTCTCAATTCTCGATTCTCAATTCTCAATTCTCGATTCTCAATGTTGGATTCAGTACTCAGGATTAAAAAATTGGTAACACTAATTCATCCTACTGCTGTTATTCACCCTGGTGCCCAACTGCACCCAACAGTTAAAATTGGTGCCTACGCGGTAATTGGAAATAACGTAAAAGTAGGCCCAGAAACCACCATTGGTGCTCATGTTGTGCTGGAAGGTCCAACAGAAATTGGAGCCAGGAATAACATCTTTCCTGGAGCAGTAATTGGCTTAGAACCCCAAGACCTCAAATATGAAGGTGCTCCTAGTTGGGTAAGAATTGGTGATCACAACAAAATTCGTGAGTATGTCACCATTAATCGAGCAACTGCTGCTGGAGAAGCAACCCTGATAGGCAATAATAATTTGCTGATGGCTTATGTTCATGTTGCTCACAATTGCTTGATTGAAGATTCTGTCGTGATTGCTAACGCAGTAGCTTTAGCTGGTCATGTTCATATTGAATCAAAGGCAGTAATTGGTGGGGTATTGGGAATTCATCAATTTGTCCATATTGGACGGCTAGCAATGGTAGGTGGCATGAGTCGTATTGACCGAGATGTGCCACCTTACATGCTAGTTGAAGGCAGTCCAGCTAGGGTGCGATCGCTCAACCAGATCGGTCTCAAACGTGCTGGATTCACTACAGCTCAAATCGGACAGCTGAAAAAGGCTTTCCGAGCTCTCTACCGCTCTGAACAAAGTTTCCATCAAGCATTAGAGGAGCTAAAATTATTGCCAGATAGCGAACAGATACAGCACCTATGCCAGTTTTTGCAACAGTCCCAGGTTAAAGGTCGCCGAGGCTTAATTCCTGGTCGTCGTAATTAGCTATCAGCTATCAGCTATCAGCTATCAGCTATCAGCTATCAGCTTTCAGCTATCAGCTATCAGCTATCAGCTATCAGCTATCAGCTATCAGCTTTCAGCTATCAGCTTTCAGCTATCAGCTTTCAGTTTTCAGCAAAAAAACAACAACAAATAACAAATGACCAATGACCAATGACCAATGACCAATGACCAATGACCAATGACCAATGACAAACAACAAACAACAAACAACAAACAACAAATTTATCAAGAATTCCTGACAGCGGCTGCTGGTGGTGTAGAAGATTACCCGAAACTAATGTATATGGGTATTGAAACCTCTCCCTACAAGGAAACAGTTAAAGATTATCCTAGTTACCTCAGCTTGAAACCTGATGGCAAGAATTTGGTTTCTGGTACAACAGCCAACTCAACTTTTAGTCCTTATCCCCAAGTTGGACAACTGCCTGAAATTGATCAACAAGGTCTAAAGTTTCTGTCTCAAGATATTACAGAAGCTTGCATTTGTGTTAGTAGCTTGGTTCAAGGACAAGTCCAGACTAAATGGCTAGGAAGAAGGGCTCTGGCGAATGATGAATTCTGGAGTACGAGTAAAATCTTGCCAATCCTCCACTTGGTATCTCGGCTCAATACTAACTATCCCAACATTGACCTGGAAAATTGCTATATTAGAGGTACAGACCAACTAGGAGTTGACCAGGATTATCCTTTCTGTGATTTAGTTAGAGATGTAATTAGCTATGAAGAAAATATAGCAACTTCTAACTCATTGGGGGTAATGTTCAAGCAATTTTCTACCCAGGGGGAGATTACTGATTGGGTCAAAAATATTACAGGTAATCCTGACCTAAAGTTCTTAGGAGGATATGGAGAACAACCATTTATTGAGCAACCAGAGTTATTTGATAATACCGCTCAACAGATGATGCTTGCTTCTACAGCACCAAAGCATCGGGGTGATAATAGTATATCTGCCTATGATTTAACTAGGATGATTTCGATGGTTGGTTGGCATGAGCATTTACCAACAACATCCCGGCTACCAGGTGTTCAGTGGAACAATTTGGCAACTATAGTGAAAGCATTAGGTACAGATCCAGCTAGGTATCTTGATTTAGCGATCGCTAAATTAGGTTTACAGGAAGTGATTGATTACCCGGTAATTATTTCTAAGTTGGGTAATGGTGCTACTACTGTTAGGAATAGAACAGAAGCAGTTTATGTTGCTCTGGTACAGTTGGTGGTAAGGAATCAGTTGGATGAGCCAGCTAAGTTGATTAGTTTAAGTATGGCAATTAAAGGAGCCAAGCAGCTGTCACCGAGAGACTTAGACCAAGAAGTAGTAGAACTTGATGCGATTATGGCAACGGAAGTGACGGAAATTTTACGTCGAGCAGTGATGGGAGAGTTGGGAAGGTCGAATTGAGAAGGTCGAATTGAGAAGGTCGAATTGAGAAGGTCGAATTGAGAATGGAAAATTGAGTGAATCTAAAATCTAAAATCTAAAAAGGGTGGGGTTATCAACAGTAGTGAAAAGAATTTTTATCAGCACTGGAGAGGTTTCTGGTGACTTGCAAGGAGCATTACTCATTGAGGCACTGAAACGTCAGGCAGCAAAAGTAGGCTTAGAGTTGGAGATTGTTGCCTTAGGGGGGGGGAAAATGGCAAAGGCTGGTGCTCAGCTGCTGAGTGATACTACTGGTATTGGTTCAATCGGACTGCTGGAATCTTTGCCATTTGTACTACCGACTCTGGCAATCCAACGTCGTGCTAAGCAATACCTGCGGCAAAATCCTCCTGATGTAGTGGTGCTGATTGACTACATGGGACCAAATCTCAACTTAGGTAATTTTATTCACCATCAGTTGCCCCAAGTACCAATAGTTTATTACATTGCCCCCCAATCTTGGGTTTGGTCTGCCGCTTATCTTGTTTCTCAAGATACAGCAACAATTGTGAAGATAACAGACCAGTTGTTGGCAATTTTTCCAGAAGAAGCTCGTTTTTTTGCCAAGAAAGGAGCTTCTGTTACTTGGGTTGGTCATCCTTTAGTAGATAGGATGCAATCAAGTCCAACACGGGAGGAAGCTAGAGTCGCACTAGGAATTGAACCAGAACAAATTGCGATCGCTCTTTTACCAGCTT
>JAAHHL010000385.1 GCA_010672185.1 Caldora sp. SIO3E6
GGGAGCAGTCTAGGCTGACTGCCAAACAATGGGAGCAAGTGAACATAATTCAACAAAGTGGCGAACACCTGTGAACCTTGCTCAATGATATCCTCGACCTTTCCAAAATTGAGGCAGGGAAAATGGAACTCTACCTCAGCAATTTTCACTTACCTCATTTCCTCGAAGGTATTGCTGAAATTATCCGCCTCAGTGCTGAACAAAAAAATATTGCCTTTCATTATGAAGTACTTTCGGAGTTACCCCTTTATGTCAGTGGGGATGAAAAGCGCTTGCGGCAAGTTTTGATTAACCTCTTGGGTAATGCCGTTAAATTTACTGATGCTGGCAAGATCACTTTTAAAGTGGGATATACCACTCCCACGGGTGAGGGAAAAAAAGGGTGGGGAGCAGAGGAGCAGAGGAGCAGAGGAGCAGAGGAAGAAGAGAGAACTGATAATTGTTGGATACAAAGCTCAAGAAATCCCACCCAAAATTTCGTTCCCCCCACTCCCACCAACAATCAACAGCCAAAAATGCGTTTTCAGGTTGAAGATACTGGTATTGGCATCGAACCAGAAAAATTAGCAGAAATCTTTTTGCCTTTTCATCAAATCGGCGACTCTAACCATCGATTTGATGGGACAGGATTGGGACTAGCAATTAGCCAAAAGTTAGTTAAGCTGATGGATAGCGAATTGCAAGTTAAAAGCAGTATGGGTCAAGGGAGTGCTTTCTGGATAGATTTAGATTTACCAGAAGTTGCTCAAGGACAAGAGGTAATATCAGTTCCCGGGAAAAAAATTGTCGGTTTTCGGGGTGACAAGCGTAAACTACTCATCGCCGACGACAAATGGGAAAATCGTTCGGTTTTAGTTAATCTGCTTCTACCTTTGGGATTTGAAATCGCCGAAGTAAAAGACGGTAAAGACTGCCTCAATCAAGCAGTGGTCTTCAAACCAGACTTGATCCTCCTCGATATGATTATGCCCGTAATTGATGGCTTAGAAACCACTCGACAGTTGCGACGGCTCAAAATCCTCAAAAATGTGGTGATTATTGCCACATCAGCCAGTGTTTTTGATTACAATCAGCAGGAATACTTAGCTGCTGGTTGTGACGGCTTTATTCCTAAACCAGTACAAGCAGAAAATCTTTTTGAGCTTCTCCAGGCGTATCTAGGGATAGAATGGATTTATGAAGATAGTAAAGTAGTAACCAACCAAGAAGTAGTCGAGGAAACGGTTACTTCTGGGGAGAATCTCCAGGGAGAAACTACTCAAGCCATACAATGTTTGGTAGTTCCACCATCTACAGAAATAGCTAGTTTGTACGAACTAGCCATGATGGGAGATATTGGAGGTATTATTGAGCAAGCTTATAAAATTGAACAATTGGATGAGCAATTCGTACCCTTTGCTCATAAATTACTACAATTTGCCAAAGGTTTTCAGGAAAAACAGATTCTGGAGTTTGTGAAGCAATATGCAGTACAGGAGTAGGCAGGAGGCAGGAGGCAGGAGGCAGGAGGCAGGAGGCAGGAGGCAGAAGGGAAGGAAGAAGGGAAGGAAGAAGGGAAGGAAGAAGGTTGCAAGGCAAAAAGGAATTATAACTGTTTATCCGAACTTGATATAACCTCTGCGAGAGTGAAGGGTGGTTCAAGTGGGAATATTTCGGAGGGTAGCTCATATTTTCTGATCGTATCTTGGCGAGATTTTTGATAACAGTCTAAAAATGAATCTGCTAAAACACTCTTTAGGGAAGGACTATCTTCTAGAGATAATTCAAGTTGCCTTTGCTGCTCGATAATTGTATTGCGCCATCCTCTAGCATTCCGCTGTTTTTCTGCTTCCCAATACTGAAGTTTGAGTAAATGCTCGATTAAAATCATTAATCGGCTTTTTACTTCCCTTTTCTCTCTTCTACCTATACTTTCGAGTTCTTCGATGAGATTCTCTAAATCCAATTGTGCTAATTGTCTTTGTTGCAATAATTTGGTAGTTGCCTCTAACCAGAGATAAAAATCTTGTTCGTAAAGCCTGGGCAGGTAAGATTTTGATAGTTGCTCAGATAATGGTATTGTCATTACAATTATATATACTCGTAGGGGCAGGTTTAGGGAAATCTTAACCCATTCAACGATAACCGTCATACAAAACCCGCCCTATCGATAACCTTAAGGATTACCGAAAATTTCCCTCTTTCATTAAATAATTTTAATCATACTGGCTGCAAATTAAAAAAATATTTGATGATTTCAGTGCTGAATTTTTAGGAAATTACGTGGTTTCAGCCCTTGAACTAAAAAATTAAAAATGATACAAAGATCGATCACACTACTCTCTCCCCCAGCTTGTCTTTACCACCAAATTAGCTGTACCACGGTACTACTCCAAATAAATTTGGATGTGTTGTGTTTGCCATGTGGCAATGCCAATTCCAAAAAAATCTTTATCTTCCGTCCAGATTGGACAATTCAATAATAACGCGATCGCCACCACAGGCCAGTCATCGGGATCACGCTCTGCAATCCGCTTTTTTGCATCCTGCTCAAATTGTGTATAGGTTTCTGGCTCAAGAGATTGGACAATATACCGCAGCCGCGCCAAGGCATCCATCGCTACAGAAACGTCAATGTATTGGTATCTGCTCAAGATAACAGGCAAATGCCGTTCAGCCTCGTTAAAACACTGTTCGGGAGTATAAAATTCCACATGGTCACTATGGCATTCCAGCAAACTGCGGACTTTTTCACCCAAGACAGCACGAATTAAAATGTTGGCATCAAGAACGATGCGTTTGATCTGGCTCATGGTTGCGGTTTCTTTTGTCGCTCTTGTTTTCTAAGGGCGTCAAATTCAGCAACAATCTCGTCTTCTGTCACCCCGCTTTTTTTCAGCATGGCTTCTAGCAAACGGCTTGCTGTCCTCAGTGCTTCAAAATCAGCTTCTTTTGGGGAAGGTTTGACAGGGATGTAATAACCAATATGTCGCCCGTGGGAAGTGACAGCAATAGGGTCTTGATTTTCCACTGTGTATTTATGGAGATTAGCGCGAAAATCGCGGATACCAACAGATTGCATTTCACTCATGGCTTTACTCCAATGTGTACACAAGATACACATTAGCATAAATTTCTAAAGCTCCGACTTCTTGAGCGAAGCGATCGCACTCCCTACACTTTTCCACCGGTGCAAACGATCGCTTTCTCGACAAGAGGCGATCGCTTACAGCATCAGTAAAGCTGATCTTGGTCAGAAGTAATAACCACAAAGGCACATTCTCCGAAGGAGTTCTCGAAGGGTAGGGCACAAAGAATATTCCTCACATTATGTATACCCGTAGGGGCGGGTTTAGGGAAATCTTAACCCATTCGACAATAACCGTTGTACAAAACCCGCCCTATCGATAACCTTGTTTCTGGCTTCTTTTTGGACTGAAGTCCTACTACTGCTTATTACTTCAAAACCAGAATCAATCGACTTATTCAGCAAACCCTATGTATACCCGTAGGGGCGGGTTTAGGGAAATCTTAACCCATTCGACAAGAACCGTCAGACAAAACCCGCCCTATCGATAACCTTACGGATTACCGAAAATTTCCCTCTCGAATTTCAATAAATGCTGCTTCTCTGGTTTAGTTGCATTTGCGATTATTTTTTGCTAGAGTTACTAATAATGGAATAGGTGTGCGCCTGTAGATAAAGTTTTCTCTCCGCAACTCATTAACAAGTCTCCAAGGCAGTCCTGATCAAACAATTTCACCACCACGCATGAAAATCCTCTCCGCGTTTGGTGCGTCAGCGAATTTGTGAATTCTCGATAGTGATGGTATTTAGGGTAAAGTTTCTAACTTCTTTGTACCATCGATAGAAACATACAGCACTCGATTAATCATATCTCTACCTGCTGCAATTTCTTGTTGGAGAAATGCTACTGCTTCTAAACAAATTTCTAGTTGTTCTTTTCGCAATAAATCGCCTTCTTGAATAAAGACAACCCCTGCATGAACTTCAACAGATCTAGCAAATTTCTCGAAATCCTGGATATTTGCAGTAATGACAATACGATCCTCATTAAAAGCATATTCTAAAACTTCTCGATCACTGACTCCTAATAAACCTCTATCTCTAACTGCGACGGCATCAACTAACAGTTGTTCACATAAGGTACGAGCCACACTAGGAGAAATATCTTCATCAATTAAGAATTTCATTATTGTTTTGTTCTACCCATAACAGGATAAGCTTTGGTATAAAGAGGAGCAAATTTAAGGTCTAGTTTTGATAAATAGGGATAATCTTCTTGAATAACTTGAATTGATTCCCCGCGATCGATGATTTGCCCAATATGGTGTACGGACAAGCGAGAATTAGGAAATACTGTTTGACCCCCCATCGTCTTAGGGTCAGTTACTAAAGACCCTTTCCACTCATTAAACTGAGAGATTAATTCTGATAATTCTTGATTAATACTATTGAGCTTAAGGACAAAGAAATTAGCAAATTCTACAGTTGAAGCACTTTCTTCGATTGCTTTTACCAAAAGCTGATACAAGGCAGTCCGATAGGGAACTGAAAACTCAAAGTTAATTTCTTTGAGGGCACGCAGATACACCAAAGCAGCAAAAGAAAGACGAGGTAAATCTGAAACGGGTTGAATAACTTGGTATTCTATTTCTTTGTAAACTCGTTTTGGTGATAAGTAAACAAAGGCTGCTGCTTCGTTAGGGGTAAATATCGCTTCCATTTTTTCTAAATCTTTCCTATCTAGGAGATATTTTAACCCAGCTTCCCCATCTTCCTGGCAGAAAATTCAGTACATTTGTAGGGGCGGGTTTAGGGAAATCGGGTGAGCGAAAAAAAGGGTGGGGAGCGGAGGAGCGGAGGAGCGGAGGAGCAGAGGAGCGGAGGAGCAGAGGAGCGGAGGAGCGGAGGAGCGGAGGACTGATAATTTTTGGATACAAAGCTCAAGAAATCCCACCCAAAATTTCGTTCACCCAGGGAAATCTTAACCCATTCGACGATAACCGTCGTACAAAACCCGCCCTATCGATAACCTTACGGATTACCGAAAATTTCCCTCTTTAATTAAGTAATTTTAATCATACTGGCTGCAAACAAAAAAATACTTGATGATTTCGGCGCTGAATTTTTACGCAATTACGTGGTTTCAGCCCTTGAGTTAAAAAACAAAAAATGATATAAAGGTAGTATGATGTCTGTTTTATGACTTTTTTTACCTAAAATAGGTAATTTAATCGCTACAACCCTAATAATGCCGTGGTAAAAGTAGGAAAACGTTGAGGGAAGAGGAATTCAGTGAAAGTGGCTCGACGACTAAAAAATCAGCACAGCTAAATTGTGACAGTTGACATTATGTTGATTGTCTGCACTTGGGAGTAATATCAATTCCGGCTACATTGGGATAATTTCATTCTGGTTGGGGCGCAAAGCTTGCACCCGCCAGTATCTATGTTTTCTAACCAAAAAGCTAAACTATAGCAGTCGCCAGGACGGTTAAGACATTTTCATGTAAGGCAAGTTAACAAGGGGCTGCCATCCCCTTGTCCTAATCTCCTTGGCGGTTGCTATATTAATCATTCCGATGCAACCGAAATTGATATGAGGACGCGATTAGCTACGAAGCGTGCCGTAGGCGATCGCACAGGTAAGCTATAGCGTTTCCCAACAATCTCTGTCCCCGTGTCTCTGTGTCTCCGTGTCTTTTGAATTGCGCTACACTAGTCCCGTTTGTATAACGATTCGCCTTGTTGAAAATATCCTACAACATCACGGATATCGATGACTGCACTTACCATACTGATAACACACACGTACACAATAAACCAGTACAAACCAGTATCCAAAGTTTGTGTAGTGAGTAGATAAAATAGGTAAGGTAGTATTAACAGCCAATGGGCGTGCCCGATAGGACCGATGAGTTTTGAGAACGGTAGGCGACGATGAACTTGACTCCCAATAACATAGGACAACACCCGACCGAGGAGAATCACCAGACCAGGGGTTTCGCGAATAAAGTACAAACCACCGAGAAATTGGGGCAATGGATAGAGTATTGCCCATATATGGATCGTCCGGGGCAGCGTACCCATTGCTTGCCAAAACTGAACTAGATCTTTAAAAAAGTTCATCAGCTAATGATAAAAAGTTGATAATTTTTTACTTGGTATAGCAGAAGGCTGAAACCTTTACCTGTCAATCTCTTCCCTTCTGCCTTCTGCCCTCTGCCTTCTGCCTTTTGCTATAAAAAGCGGAAAATTCCCTAACACCTAACACCTACTTCTGTATTCCCAAAGATCCGTTGCAATTTCTGCCACTTTGCCACGGACAGTATCCACGGCGAATTGAGGTGCCGTCTCTGGTCCACCAGAATTGAAGGGGGGTGCTGGACGGTATTCAAAAAGCAACTGAATAATATGGGCAGAAGGCTCACCAAGAATATGGGCAATCACGGAAATAGCGAAGTCGATGCCCGCCGTAATTCCGCCTCCAGTAATCCGGTTGCCGGAGATGCACACCCGTTCATCCACCTGCGTGACGTTGGGGTAGCTGTCAGCCCGGGTGCGACGATCACGACTCGAATGTTCCAGGGCGCCAATTCTAGCCGCAGGGCGTCGGTGGCGCGGTCCATCGCCCCTTTGGTAGCACAATAGAGCCCCCCCAGCGGGCCGGAGAGCCGCGCGGACAGGCTGCTGACATTGATGATCCGACCGCACCCCTGCCGGCGCATAATCGGGGCC
>JAAHHL010000386.1 GCA_010672185.1 Caldora sp. SIO3E6
TCAAATGATTTGGTCATCGCTTTTCATATTGAGTTTCAGCAAGAGCTCCTGAGAAGCGCTTCGCGCCCCCAATTGAACAGGAAAAACACTATTTCCTACCTACCTTCTACCTCCTGCCTCCTGCCTCCTGCCTCCTGCCTCCTGCCTCCTGCCTCCTGCCTTTTACCTCCTTAGCTCAATCTGACTGTGGCATTTGAATCTGTACAGCACCTTCTGGTGTAACCAGAACTTTGCCACCTAATGCTTCAATCCTATTGATAGCAATTCCTCTGGTGCGACCATCTGATGCATTATTTAATACCATTGTCCAAGCACTAACTTGAGCTTGTTTACTATCGGGGTTTTTGGCAAGAAACTCCGCAGTTTGGCTAGACAATGAGGCAACCTGTTCACTTTCTGCATCAGAATAAGTACTTGCCCATTCTGCTGCTTGCTGAAAAGATTGCTTTGCCGCTTGAGCATTGCCTAAAAATAACAACTCATCAACACCTTTGTAACGCCAAATGTAGTAAGACTTAGCTGGTACTTGGGGTGAAAGGGACTTTAACCCTTTTTCCATAATGGCTACAGACTTTTCTGGTAACCCTGCGTATAAAGAGCCACTGTTAGAAAGAAATAGATAAGCTTGCAAAAACCTGGGATCCTGGTCTAAAATTACTTCAAAATACTCAGGACTCAGTTGATAGCCAGTTACTTGGCGAGCTACATCATCACCAAAATATTCTAAAAAGTCGAGGAATACCCAATCGGCCAGTAAATTATCGAAACCAAATGCTGGAGTTTTTTCCAGCAGGTTGAGGCGTAACTCCTCTGATTTGGTTTCTTGTTGCAGAACTTCCGGTGAAGAATTGTTGGCTGTATTCTTGAGTTGAGCCAATTGTGGCATCTGTAGCCACCCAACGCTAAAAATACCCAGGATAGCGACCAGGGAAGCCCATACTGATTGACTGAGGTTTGGCAAAAAATTAGAGCGCATTGAGCAAATTGTCAATTCAACAATTCAACAATTTTCAATTTAACAATTTTCAATTTGTTCACCAACCACTGCTTTAAGCTTTAGGCAAAAACCTGAGTAGTCTGGTGGTGGTGTAAACTGCTCAATGGGTAGTTTACTAAACTCACAGTTAGACCAATCTACATGGTCGGTAAGATAAGAGTTTGTATTCCCACTATCGGAGGATGTTAGGTTGGCAGTAGTTATTTCAGGAGCACTAACAGGGGGATTGTATGCTTTGGGTTGCACCAATGTGTGCTTCTCTAGTGCTAACTTCCCTACACCATACTCTGGACTAGGAAAACACATTTTAGTATCTTCATTTGTGGCTACTTCTGGAAGTTTGTCAAGAGACTTGATTGAAGTATGAGTCATATTTGATGACATATTTCCTGCTCGAGACAAGGTTTCTAGTTCCACTGGCGGTGCTTGCTCCTGGGAGTTTTCCTCAGGAAGCTTTTGCTCTTTGCAGATTTCCTCGAAACTGGTAGCTAGTGGGGGTAGGCTTAGTTCCTCGTAGAACTCAGTCGAATTTACATCTTTGGCTGTAGTCAAACTTTTGGGTAATTTGCGAGAAATCAGTCGCTCAAACTCATGGGTAAAACGATACTTTGGCTTTCCGCGTCGTGCCCAAACTGCTAAGATTTGCTCAACAGAAACTGCTTTGTAACGTCCCTGATACAAGGCTTCAATCACCCCTAGACGTAACCAATTTGCCTGATACTGCTCTAACCACAGATCAACTAATTCTTGTGCTGTGTAGCCTCTCAGTTCAAACCCATAGTGACTGAGCAACGCGATCACATAATTAATTGCTGAGTCATTGGTCATTGGGAATTGGGAATTGGGAATTGGGAATTGGGAATTGGGAATTGGGAATTGGGAATTGGGAATTGGGAATTGGGAATAGACTGTTGTTCATCCTATATAGCATGTTATATGCAATAGAGTAAATCTAGCATCTAAACCCTGAGGGACAAATGCGATCGCTTCAGCTTGGGTTGCTTAGGCTTGCGGTTGCGGGAGGGTTGGTTCGGCATAGTTTACCACAACCTCAGCTGGGATAGCAGCAGCTATTGCTACTGGTAGCTAGGCTGGAATGGTATTGTTGTCTTTAGAAAGGCTTTGCAGTACTTGTTGTGGCAATTGCCTAGGTCGGCCTAACCAATAACAAACAACCAACAACAAATCACTAACAACCAACAACCAATAATGATTGAAGTTGAGCATTTGAGCAAAATCTACGGCTCTAACCCAGCTATTCAGGATGTGACCTTCTCCGTTGAACCAGGGGAAATTCTGGGATTCTTGGGGCCTAATGGTGCGGGTAAAACTACCACTATGAGAATTTTAGCGGGATATTTACCGGCAACTAGTGGTACTGCTCGTATTGCTAACTACGAAGTGCATGAAAATTCTCTGGCAGTAAGACGCCGGATTGGTTACTTACCAGAGACTCCACCTCTCTATTTGGATATGAGTGTTGAGGGATTTTTGCATTTTGTGGCGCGTATCAAAGGAGTTGCCCCAGGCGATCGCGCTTCTAGGGTAAAGTCTGTCTTAGAGCGCTGCAATTTGACTGAAAAGGCTACTGTACTTATCCGCAAACTTTCCAAAGGCTTCCGACAACGGGTAGGAATTGCTCAAGCGATCGTTCATGACCCCCCTGCTATTATCCTAGATGAACCAACGGTAGGGCTAGACCCTAGGCAAATTATTGATGTGCGTAACTTAATCAGGAGCCTTGCTGGGGAGCATACAATTATCCTCTCCACCCACATTCTGCCAGAGGTCAGTATGACTTGTAGTCGAGTGGCAATTATTAACCGAGGCAAAATTGTGGCAACCAATAGTCCTGAATCCTTGATTGCTCAGTTACAAGGAGGTTCAGACTATGAGCTAGAAGTAGAAGGGGATGTTCCCGAACTACAGAAACTCTTACAAGTGCTGCCAGGAGTCTGCATGGTACAAATCGTTCCTACAGATAGTTTACCTCCCCGTCGCTCCTTAATTCGTGTTATCTCTGCTCCAGGAAGCGAACTAGGAAGAGATATTGCTGCTATTACCGTAGGAGCTGGTTTAGGATTATATGAGCTGCGGCGCACTAGTGCTACCCTCGAAGATGTATTTTTAGATCTGACAACCCAGGAAGTGGGCAATGGGGAATTGGCAACTAGTGATAGTCAAAATTCTGCCCCATCAGCAAAGATTGAAGTATCTGGAGAAGAAGTATAGATGGGTGTCATCGTTAGTAATATTCTGGCAATTTTTCGTAGAGAATTGCAGAGCTATTTTGCTTCCCCTTTAGCTTATTTAGTGGCAGCTATCTTTTGGTTACTGTCTGGCTTCTTTTTTGTCGCCATTCTCCTCGGACCAGGGGGTATTATTGATCAAGTTGCCTTAGTTGATCAACAGGGAGGAACTTCCCAACCAATAGATGTTGCCTATGAGTTTTCGCGCTTTTTCTTGAGTGTGATGGGTTCAATGACTTTGTTTTTGTTACCGATTCTCTCTATGGGGCTTTATGCGGAAGAGCGCAAACGGGGAACTCTAGAGCTGTTGGCGACTTCACCCCTAACCAATTGGTCAGTGGCGGTAGGGAAATTGCTGGGAGTGCTGACTTTTTTCACCTTTATGATTGTGCCTATTGTCGTGTATGAAGCGATCGCTCTGAGTGCTGCGAGTCCCCCAGTTCAACCGGCAGTGCCCTTACTTGCTCACACCGGATTAATTTTACTAGCTGCTTCAGTGCTTTCTTTGGGTATGTTTATCTCCTCTCTAACTGACAGTACGATTCTGGCAGCTTTCCTCACTTTTGTGTTAAATGTTTTTCTCTGGGTAATGGGTGAATTTTCTAGTAACATCGGTGGCATCTTAGGGGATGTTTTAGGTCATATCTCGTTGTTAAAGAATTATGACACCTTAGTTAAGGGAGTTTTCGATCCCAGCAGTTTTGTCTTGTTTGTCAGTTACGTTATCCTCGGCATTTTTCTGACGGCTCAGTCAATTGATGCCTTACGCTTCGGACGTTCTTAAGAGAGTACCTGTAAGTATTGTGCATTTAAATGTGAATGGGTGCTGACGCGGGGACGCGGAGACGCGGAGATTAGAACAAATCAATTTAAATACGTTGTAGCTTAGCAGTTCTCGAATTCGTGAGATACATCTCCTATTACCCATTTTATGGTATTATTTATAATAGGAAAATTGTGATTCCTATAAGGTGTTGCAGAAAGTAAGACGAATCGTCTGCGATCGCCATGACAAAAACCAAGTAAAGCGATCGCACAAATCAATAACCCTCAGCTATCAATAGTTTGGGACGGCTGAGGGCTGCTTAATTTAGTGGTTTCGGTATAGAATTTAGCTTTGTTATTAACAGTATGAACTATCTAGGATAATTTTAGGTTGAGTAATGGTAAAGGATTCGTAAAGATTTGTTGAAGTCCTGGCACGATTGCTTCAAGTCCTACCTACAAATTAGATTTATTGCCCATTACCAAGGGATAACAAATAATTGATAATTAATCAATCCGGTTTAAAGCCTCTCCTTTTAAGGAGAAAAAATTGCTCCTAAGATTTCCTCGTATTCAACCCATCGATTTTAACCTTATTGTAATTATCAATTATCAATTATCAATTATCAATTATCAATTATCAATTATTAATTCAGATTACCTAGAAAGAAACACACTCCCAGAATCACCGATGTCATTCTTCCAAAAACCACTGAGAATCCTACCATTTGAAGACAGATGGAGGTTGATTTTGCCTGTGGTTCCATCTGTAGCTGTATAAGTGAGATTAATTTTCTCTCCGACAATCGTACCTTGTGCCTCTGATATTTGGTAGCTAGATAACTTGAATCCTTGGCAGGAAATACGATTGCCCTCTTGCCTAAATAAAATATACCCAGCCCCAGGATTTTTCCAATGTCCACTGAGATCAAATGCTGGAGTTGACTTAGGACTAGGTGCTGTAGATGTAGTCGCTACTGCGGTGGTAGCTGTTTTTGGGGAACTAGTAGCTTCAGTAGTAGCTTCTGGAATTTGGCTTTGGGTGGTACACCCAGGGAAGATGAGGGAAAGTAGTAGAGTGACAAAGCAACCAATTTTCATAAAAAATACCATTGGGGAAACGGGTAGGGAAGTAAGAAGGAATGAAGAATGAAGAATGAAGAATGAAGAATGAAGAATTTAATTCGATTGAAAATGATTGTACCCGCAACCTTGTGCGTTCCGCTGCGCTAACAAACCCTACGATAGGTACTCAAAGTCCCCCAGAATTGGGGGATTTAGGGGGCACTCAGCAGTTGGGATATATTGCAAAATATTTCGCCACATTTATCTCTTCCCTCGCCTCCTGAAAGTTAAAACAAACTTAGCTGGGTTGGTGGTGAATCAATGGTATTCCAAGGTAAAGGAGGAACAAAAGTACTATTGTGTTCCAGTAACTGCTGAAAATGGCGAGCATTACCAGGAGAATATTCCTCAATCGGACAGTGGACAAAAAAGTAGATGCGCTTACCCAAACCCAACCACTGATTCACCAAAGTTACCCATTCTTCCAGAAATGGTTGATTCACCTCTTGGTTAGGATGACTAATAAAACGCACTATACTAAAGCTGGCAGTAACAGCTGGTTGCAAGGGCAGCTTCGGTTTACGGATATCTAAAGGTTGGGAGTCGTTAGTCGAACTACTGTACGCTGGTCTACTGTCTAAAAGTACTTTTCCTACTCCTAGTTGTTCCAGGATGGTATTAAGGTGCTCAGTGTGGGGTGCTTGAAACCAGTCAGGATGGCGAACCTCTAGAGCTAGGGGTACTTCCCTCCTAGGCCATGCCGTCAGAAAAGCGATAAGATCATCCAGGGAAGCTGGTGCATAGGTAGGGGGTAGTTGCACAAAAATTGGACCGAGGTTTGCTCCTAAACCCTGCATTTGCGCCAAAAATTCTAAAGCTTCAGGAATTGAAGGTTCTAACAAGCCATTATGAGTTAGTTTACGAGGCAACTTGGGGCAAAACTCAAAACCTGGCGGCATCTGGGTTACCCAACGGTTAATAGTTTCTTGATTGGGTACGGAATAGAAAGTTGTATTGCCTTCTACTGTGGTGAAACGCTGGCAGTAAAGGGATAAAAATTCTGCTGCTTTACTTCCTGGGGGATAAAATTCTCCAATCCAACCTTTGTATGCCCAAACTGCACAGCCGAGAAAAAAGCTCATACCAAATCCGGTTGAATAACTATACTATGGAATTTGGTTATGTCCTGTCTGCATAATTGTCCATAATAACATACTTCTCCGCGTCCGCTGCTTCCCGTGTCTCAGCGTCAATCTTACCCCTGTAGAGACGTTGCATGCAACGTCTCTACAATGTTGGATTTGGTATAGAATCTAAAGATGATGCCAGACACAAACATTTTCACTCCCCAGGCAACTGAAGATGGCTCCTTCACTTTCTTTTGTGAAGAGATTGGTGAAGCTTTTCACAGCAGTCAAGGGGCAAAACAGGAGGCTCAGCTGAAGTTTGTAGAACCTTGCCAGTTGGCAACAAAAGCTCAGCAACCGATAGTGCGAATTCTTGATGTCTGTTATGGATTAGGATACAACAGTGCCTCTGCTTTAGAAAGGATTTGGGCAAGCAATCCTTACTGTCAGGTTGAATTAGTTGCTCTGGAATTGAACCCAGCTGTGCCGAGAGCTGCGATCGCCTATGATTTACTTAGGAGTTGGAGCCCGCCAAT
>JAAHHL010000387.1 GCA_010672185.1 Caldora sp. SIO3E6
ATCCTCGTCCCCAGTTAGCGATGGCAAAACTGGCGGAGTTAGTGCATGACGAGTTGCTCGAGTTCAACAATACTCAGACACAAAAATTCAGTCTACCTAATATTGACCAGACTGCACCAGTACTAGTGGTTAGCCAAAATCGTTATCCACTGGTAGGTACAGCAACCTTAGAGTTGGCTCCCTCGACCCTCCATGAACAAATCCAGCAGTTTGCTAATTTAGCTCTGGGTGCTGGTTACCAAGAAGTGCAATTGTTGCCCTTATTTCTGTTGCCAGGAGTACATGTTATGGAAGATATTCCGGCAGAGGCAGCAGTAGCACAAAGCAATTTGGGAGATGCGATAGTACTAAACCTGCGACCCCACTTAGGCGCTCATCCAGGTTTGGGAAGAATGTTGGCAAAGCAGTTAAGTTTAGTTGAAACTGATGCCAAGATTTTGTTAGCTCATGGTAGTCGCCGTGTGGTCGGTAATGAGCCAGTAGAGATGCTTGCGGAGCAATTGGGAGCTTTAGCGGCTTATTGGTTAATACCGCCAACTCTGGAGGAGCAGGTAATAGCGTTAGCTGATGCTGGTAACCAGCAGATTACCATTATTCCTTACTTTCTGTTTTCTGGAGGTATTACTGATGCGATCGCCCAAATGGTTGCCGGTTTGCAAGAGCAGTTTCCCCAGTTACGACTTAGACTTGGTGAACCTATTGGTGTGAGTGGGGAATTGGCAAAGTTGGTTTTGGAGAATTGAGAATTGGGAATTGGGAATTGGGAATTGGGAATTGGGAACCTAACACCTACCACCTAAAACCTACCACCTACCACCTTTTAGGGAACTCCAAGAAATAAATCATCCCAATTTTTGGACTTATCTTACTCCCTCAGCTCCCTCAGCTCCCTCAGCTCCCTCAGCTCCTCGTGCGATGGAACGTTTTTTTATTTGGAAGTCCCTTAACTCAGGGAAGCACTGCTGCGATCGTAGCTGCTTCGGAAGCTAGGATTAAGTTTGCCTTGAGTGTGGCTCCATCCTTCAATACTATCAATTCCTAAACCCACTTCTACAGCAGCACGACCAAGCATTGATTGCTGACGATTTTTGATGAGGTGATGGTGTTGCATCATTAGGGCACGAGCTTGTTCTTGAGTAGACATTGCTTACTTCTCCGATTGCTATCTATGTTTTTAGAATAACAGGCATTTCTGTATCAGAATATACAGAAATGTGTTTTTTAACAAAAGTTAACTCATCGCTAGTGGAGTTGCTCTTAAGAAACAACGCAGTCCCGATGAAAAAATTTTTTTCACCACCATGCATGAAAATTCCGTTCTCCGCGTCCCCGTGTCCCCGCGTCCCCGCGTCTCTTTCAAGTCAGAGGCTCCAAGGCAGGTCTATGGTGTTCAGAACCCCGACTTCTTCAAGAAGTCGGGGTTCTCGGAGTTGGAGTGCGATCACATGTTATTGTTGGTCATAATACTTGGCCATCTGATAAAAACGACAGTGGACGACTCATATCTTTAGCAAAGCCAAGCAGTCCAAGATCACGGTATTGGTAGAGTAAATTTCCCTCGGCATTGAATAAGAAGGTTCCTCCCCGCTGCGTCAGATAAGCCGCATTTGGCACATAAGTATTCCAGTGACTTAAAACCTCAGTCATATTCCGCAGTCGCAGGGTTGCTAGTTCAAAAGGTCGTTGAAAACCTTTGCCCCCTGCTAGCTGGAAGAATGAGCCTTTGATCGGAGGAAGTGCCATAGTTCGCACAACCTCCTCATCGTCGAGCAACTGCGGAGCCTGACGATCACCAAAATAGCCTCGCAATACTTCAGCTAGAGTACCAGGACTACCAATACCTGCACACATTAGCAGCAGGTTCAAGTAAGCATTGAGGGTTTGGGAGAATCCTGGTATCTTTAAGGACAGTCCTGGATACAGCTCAAGCTGTTGGTGCAGCTGTGCATTGGGAGAGGTAAACAGCCAATCCTTAGGAAATCCTGTGTAGTCGCAGAATCGCTCACCAGAAGTGCGATCGCCAATACCAACAGCTCGTATCACCATCCCTCGCTCTAGGAACTGTTTTGCCTCTCGTTGCACCCACCAAGCGTATTCCATACTATCAAAATCTCCTAGTTGAGGCCAGACAAGCAGCAGTTTCAGGGTAGCCGACTGACAACCACTCAACAGCGGTATGATGGTTCCATCACTTACCCGCTGGCACTGGGTCTGATTGAGAATTGCGTAAGGATTCATATGGTAAGTGGCAGGTGGTAGATGGGAAGGAGGATACAGTCAATTTTAAGGCAACGTAGTTCTTGAAGTAAAATCTAAGACCTATAGGGAACATGAACACTAAGAAACACTTTGAGTTGCTTGCATACAGTTTTATTACGTGGCTTAGCTTTTACATAATTGGACTTCCCGACTATTACCAGCAGTGGTACTTTTGGGCAAAAATAGTGGTTTGCATCTTTGTCACACTTATCTACTTTCCTATTACACAATACACCCTCAACAAGTACTGGACTGACGGCAAGCATTTGGTGAACTCATGTTGGTTAGCTCTATACCTAACGCTTCCGCTTTTTGTGTATGACTACCTGTTGCTAGCTGTTTACCAGGGACTGGGAATAGGGTTTGTTATTCCATACTGGTATTTAACGTTCTTCTACTTTTCTTTCTGGATTCAATTTCCTCTTGTTGGTTGGTGGATGCAACGCAACAAGAGGCAGAGTATGGAAGCGAGCGTGGGATAACAAAGTTATAATTAGGGGATTTGGAGCATCTTTTTTCAAGAATTAATCATTAGTAAAACTTCTTCAAACTCAAGGGTCTTCGTTGGTTTGATTGGTAGCCTCTATCGTGTTATCTGGTGTACCTTGCAGACTGACGACAATCCCCACAAGCACGATCACAAATGTCAACAGGCTCAAGTTGGATAGGGCTTCATCAAATACCCACCAAGCCTCAACAGCACTAAGCACTGGCACCAGTAGATGAAAGAGCGAAACAATCCCTGCTGCAATGTCTTTCAATGCGTAAGTGAGTAGTCCATGACCCAACACTTGACAGATGATTGTCATGGCGAGTAGGGTCAACATCAGAGCAAGGCAATTTTGTTAGATCCAGTCGGGATACGGAATCATAACGAATGCTCTTGAGAATGTACTGGCTCTCCAGTAGTTAGGGTGATAAGCTGAGGTTATCATTTCTGTATTCCTTACAGAGAAAGGATGACAGAAATATATTTTCGAGGAAGCTATCAGAAATACCGGAATTTTCACCATAAGTACGGGAGAGCCCACAATCTAGCATTGTCTGAGAGTATCGGTGCTCATCAACCAATTGATACAGAATGTGCTATCTCTGATGCGATTGAGGCATTGTGGAAAGGCTTGGTTCCAGGATGAAGTGTGGAGAGTGTGGGGAGTGTGGGAGGTGTGGGGAGATAGAGATACAAGGGAGAACTTATCAATTATCCATTGATAATTGGTTAATCAGGTAATTATCCATTATTCATTGTTCATTATCAATTATTGAAGATATTCATTATTCATTCTTTGGGTATACAGTATGTTTAGGTCTCAAGCATCCTCAATGTCCGCGACGGGAAAGCGAAATCGCACTATATTGCTATCGATCCTCAATTTACATTACGTCCCAAATATGGCATTAAAGTAACCATGCGGCAGCGATATTGAGTCAAAACAATTCAAAATTATCAATTAAAAATTCAAAATTAACTTCTTGCTTTAGCTGGAGGCTTGTAATATTTTGAATACTGTGCATCGTAATCGAGTGGTTTATCCAAAAATGGAGGCGCGATCGCTGCCACAATTTAGCCATTGAGTAAATTATCAAAGAGGTTAACACATGGTATGACCAGAAGATCTACCCTTTAGCATAAGGAGAGCCAGTTATGAAAGAATCTGAAAAATCAAAAAAAGCCGCATATTCTATAGATATTGCCCAGAAGAAGACCTGGTATTCTCCTGTTGCAAAAATCTATTATCGTGCCAGACCATCTTATCCTCAAGAACATATCAGTCGTGCTATCGCTCTAGCCAAACTTTCCCCAGATGCATCAATCCTTGAGGTTGGTTGTGGACCAGGAAATGCGACAGTAGCTTTTGCACAATTCGGCTTTTTAATGAAATGTATTGAGCCAAATCAAGATTTTTACCATTTAGCACAACATCACTGTCTAGCCTATCCAAACGTTGAGATTTACAATACTGCCTTTGAAGAGTGGCAGATGGAAGCGAATCAATTCAACGCTGTTCTATCTGCCAATGCTTTTCACTGGATACCACCAGATATTAGATATGCCAGATCAGCAGCAGCATTAAAAGATGGTGGTTTTCTGATTTTGTTATGGAACATGACCCCCGAACCAAGATTTGAAGTTTATCAGGCAATTGAGGAAATCTATCAAGCCTATGCCCCCTCACTGGTGCGATATGAAGGAGCTGAAACTCAATCAGAGATTTTAAAGGGATTTGGACAAGATATTGTAGACTCTGGTTGTTTTAAGGAATTGATAACTGAGCAAATTCCGTGTGAAGTTACTTATAGCATTGATGAATACCTTAATCTTCTAAGTACTCTTCGGAAACTAGAAACACAAACCAAGGAATTGCTCTTTACAAGGTTGCGCGAAAAATTGGAGACTTTTGGAGATAGCATACAACTCTCATTTCTTTCTGCTGTTCACGTTGCCCGAAAAGAGGGATAAAATGATAGAACAAAATGAAGTCTAATTGTTGCGCTTTCATCAAAACAGTCAGAATTATAAAGGAGGTGAAAATGGTACAGGTACCTGCCAGACTCCAGACTGAAACCCTATTACTTGAGCTGCCCAAGGCGATGAAACTGTACATTACTCAGGAACAATTTACAACTCTAGTTACCGTCAACCGGGACTTGAGAATGGAAAGAACAGCACAAGGAGAGTTAATTGTGAATCCACCAACGGGTTGGGAGACAGGGAGACGCAACCGCAGCCTTACTGGGCAAGTTGACCGCTGGTACGAAGAAAACCAAGATTTGGGTGAAGCTTTTGATTCTTCCACTGGTTTTATTTTACCCAATGGTGCGACTCGCTCTCCTGATGCCTCTTGGGTAAGTCGAGAGCGCTGGGAAGCACTGACTCCGGAAGAAAAAGGAACTTTTGCCAATATTTGTCCAGATTTTGTGGTGGAATTACGCTCTAGTTCGGATACTCTCAAATCTGTTCAAAATAAGATGAAAGAGTATATTAAAAATGGAGCCAAACTAGGCTGGTTACTCGATCCACAGCATCGACGGGTGGAAATTTATCAACCAGGGTTGACGGTAGAGGTATTAGAGAATCCTGCTGAGTTGTCTGGTGGAGAAGTGTTACCAGGTTTTGTGTTAAATTTGCGTCGTGTGTGGGGTTGAAAGTTGAGACTCTCTAGTCGCGATCGCTTTAGATAAAATGGTGATTCCTCTTCCTCAGCTCCCTCAGCTCCCTATCTCCGCGTCTCCCTTGAGAATGACATCTTTACCTTAACTTGTCACCAATGGATAATGCCAGAAATCACTTGTAAACACGCTCCAGGACACCCCCAAAGGAGACGGCAACATTATATCCAACCCGAATTCCAAAGAGTCTAGCATTTGGATGCTTTTTACTGAGGTTGCGATCTGAATATCCGCGATCGCCAAATTATCTTGAATAAGGGAATCAAGTGGCGATCGTCAAAGCTATCAACAGCTTCAGCTTCGGACTATTGAATCAAGCCATCAATTCGCTGTATACGGGAGTGCTGAATGGTGGATATTGATCAAGAGTTTGCCGTCAGCACCACGAATATACCCAAAGGTGAACTCCACCTTCACTTCTTTACCAGTTGTTGAATCCGTAAAAAAGTAGTTGCCCATGGCAATAGCAGAGTCTGTGTCAGTGATAAACTCGGCATTTTCAAAGCGAACCGCACTCCATGGCTGCAACGCGAAGCCGCTGTCTTCACTAATGATACCGCCAACGAAATAGGAGAGGGCTTCTTCCTCAGTGAGTCGAAACTGATGAGCTGCAGCCTTAGTCGGCTTGAAGAGGACTGTACCTTCATCATAGCCGTAGAGCGTATCTACGTGCTCTGCTGCCAACGCCTCATAGTTGCCACTATTTGAATAGGCTTTGCCGATCTCAACGATGCCGTTACCCCACACTTTCTGCGCCTCTATGACTTCGGCTTCTGTGATTGGGTGCGCGATTACCGGACCACCCATAAGAAAAGCCCCGACCACGCTGGCTGTAAGAGCTCCTTTAATCATAGTAGTTTACCCTCTGGTTATTGAAAAACAGGAAAATTGTTAACTGCCCGGATTAAGCAATGCCGGACAACATAATATAGTACAATGATGCGCTTCAAAGATTATACTCAAGAGTACTATTTAGGTTGCCCTAATCTTCCCCCAGAACCTCCGGTGCAGCAGGAGATTTACTGCTACTTTGTACAGATGGTATCAGTGGCGTAGAAGATTTACACAGGCTAGAAGCCTGTTCCACAGGACTAAATTTTCTAATTTGGATTTACATGCGCAGTTGCAGGGGAATACTCTGTTAATTTAGGAAGCCAACGGAACTGGCATCTTGCCAGTAGCAGCAATTAGGAAATTATTACAGGCTGTAAGCCTGTTCCACGGGAGATTGTCTCACAAAAGATGGCTTTACAGAAGATGGCTGTATGGTTAATCTTCACACATC
>JAAHHL010000388.1 GCA_010672185.1 Caldora sp. SIO3E6
CAAAAACCTGGCATCAACCCGGGTAACCTTGGGGGATGCAGATGCCCAAAACAGCGGATAAATGCTGCATTCCTTGTTACTTATTACTTGTTACTTGTTACTTGTTACTTATTCTCCCAAGCCCTAAATACAATCCCCCGTGCTTTAGCCGGGGGATGAGTTAACCGTCCCAATTAATTAGGCGATTTGAGGTAGGTTGGTTCCTGCCTGTTGATACCAAGTAACCATAGCAGATGTTGTCCGTTCTACTTCTTCCTCACTTAAGTGGGGGTGTATTGGCATACTTAGAATTTCCTGACACAATTGTTCGGTTACAGGAAGACGGCGCAATCCCAGAGGCACTCTGGAATGATAAGCGGGTTGGAGATGGACAGGTACTGGATATTGAATAGACGTGCCAATTCCTTGTGCTGTAAGAAACTCTTTGAGGCGATCGCGCTCATCGCAACTACGCACAACGTATTGGTGATAAACGTGGTTCACATCTCCCTTGAGTTGAGGGAGTTGCAACGGTAGTTCCTGAAAACTGGAGTTATATTTTGCTGCTACATGTTGACGATAAGCATTGTCTTGATCCAGGTAACGCAGCTTGACTCGCAAAATAGCTGCCTGAATCGGGTCCAGACGGGAGTTCATTCCTGGGACATCGCTGATAAAACGTTGCCGCCAGCCATACTGACGATAGATAGAAGCTTCTTCTGCTAACCGGGCATCATTGGTGACCACAATCCCTGCATCTCCCAGGGCTCCCAGGTTCTTGGTTGGATATAGGCTAAACGCCGCTAGATGCCCCCAGGTGCCAATTTTGCGATTATTCAACTTTGCCCCATGAGCCTGAGCACAGTCTTCAATTACAGATAATCCGTGACGTTCAGCTAATTCCATGATGGCTGGCATATTTGCCGGATGACCATACAAATGTACGGGAATAATGGCTTTGAGTTGCCCCATAGATGGGTTTTGCTGCACCTGAAGAATTGCTTCTTCTAAACAATCCACATCCATTGTGTAACTGACGGAATCAACATCTACTAGCAAAGGCATCGCCCCAACCAATTCAATCGCCGCCACTGTGGCAACTGCGGTGTGAGATACCGTGATTACCACATCTCCCGCACCTACTCCACAAACACGTAGGGCAACTTCCAGAGCATCAGTTCCATTTGCCACACCAATCCCATGATCTACCCCAATAAAAGTAGCAAACTCACGTTCAAATGCTTCAACTTCCTGCCCAAGAATGTAATATCCACTTTCTAGAACATTCTTAATCGCTGCATCAATCTCAGCCTTATGAGCAAGATAACCAGCTTTAGGGTTAGCTTGCATAACTGTATTTTTGGGTTTCATATTCATTGTTTCAGTGACCTTAAAACTGTTTAATTTTACGGTTCTAGAGCAGGGAACTAGCTACCCATTCCCTGGTAGGAACTTTAACTCTTGCCGATAACGTAGGTTTCATCTATGGCTGGTAAATATGGCTTCAACTTATTTGCTGAAGCCTCTTCTCTGATGAGCCAGCAGGGTTGCTTACAGATAATGCTCCAGATTTTCTCGATAATATTTCAACGTTTTCGTCAGTCCTTCTTGCAAAGAAACTTTAGGTTCCCATCCCAATACAGAACGGATGAAACGGTCATCACTGTAGTAATCGCCAATGTCAATCCGTTTACGTTCTGGTGGAAATTCACGGATAGTGAACTCTCCTCCTCCATTGGCTTCGATCATAGTTTTTGCCGTATCCCTGAGACTGATGACACAATCTCCTCCCAAGTTGAAAATTTTGCCGATGGCATTGTCTTCAATGGCTGCCATTAACAGGGCATCTACAGCGTCATCCACATAGGTGTAGTCCCGCAGTTGCTCACCACCCCATACTTCAAAAGCTTTTCCTTCAACCAATAACCGAACCCAAATTCCCAGAAAAGTTTGCCGAGCATCTTTAATGCGCATTCCAGGGCCGTAGGTGTTGGTCAATCGGATTGCCGTTGCAGGAATTCCGTAAACGTTGTTGTAGAGGATGTGGTACCACTCACCGGCCATTTTGTTAATACCGTTAACATCCACCGGACGTAGCAGATGTTTCTCATCAACTGGTAAATAGTCTGGTTTGCCATAGAGTTGGCGGGTGCTGCTAAAGACAATCCGGATATTGGGGTTGTACTTGCGACAGGATTCCAGAATGGATAATTGTGCCCGACAGTTGATGTCTAGATCTGTGTAGGGGTCATTCATGGAATCCAAATGACTAGTTTGTCCTGCCAAGTTAAACAAATAGTCTTTTCCTTGGACTAAGTAACGCATACTGTATTCATCACGCACGTCTGAGATATTGATCTCTACCTTGTCTTGAATATCAGAGATGCTAAACAGATTGCCACCGTATTCAGGAATGAGGCTATCAACAATCAGAACCTCTGCTCCTAAGTTGACCAGTTTCCTGGCCAGGTTACTACCGATAAAGCCTATTCCACCTGTAATTAAAACTTTGCTTCCTTGGTAAGTTTCGTAGTTCATCACTCTTGATCCTTTTTAATAATAACCATAAGTTGCGTTCAACTTTGCCGACAAAGAAAGTTGATTTTTAAGTTAGTTGTGAGTAAAGTTCCGCCAATTTTTCCCCCTGAATATGAGCATCGTATTCTCCCTGTACATAATCTCGTGCTGCAACGACCATGTCGTACCATTTTTCAGGATTGTCAACTAACCATTGCAAGTGGGTAATAAGTCCAGGAACATCTCGTTCTTCAGCTAATAAGCCCCTAACTCCATTGAGAATCAATGACGGAATATCACAGTTTTTGGTGCTGACAATGGGCATTCCTGTAGCAGCCATATCAACAAGAGCATAAGGTATACCCGCTTCAGTATCTCCATCACTAGCATTAATACTAGGAGAGAGAAATATATGGTGTTTATAAGCTTCTTCAAAAAAGACTGGATAAGGTTGATAACCCAGCATACGTACTTTATTTTGTAGCTTATATTTATCGATAACTGCCATAATTTTTTGCTTTTCCTGCTGACTCCTTGGTTCACTATTAGCATCACCAATAAGAGTGATTTCTAAAGGAACCCGCTCCTGGAACTGTCCCAGTGCTTCTAAAGCATAAGTAATACCCTTCTTTTCTCTGAAGGAGGCAGCAATCAATACTTTTAATGGCTCTCCAGGGTACCATTCTCTCGGTTTGAAGGCAATTTCTCCAGAAATGACACTTAGACGGTTAACTTTAACTTTTTCTGGAGGACATCCCAAATCAACAATACATTGAGCCATATAAGGACCTTCACAAGCAAGAACTAGATCTACCTTGTTAAACATATCCTGATATCTTTGACGCCAGTGTGGCTCGTTTTTAATAAGAGAAGTCATTTCCCATCCATAGAAAGATACCACATGTTTGAGTCCTGCTAGTTTAGCTGCATCTAGATTTTCCCAGCCAAGATGACCAAAGTGAGAATGCAGAATAGTTGCGTTTTCACGTTTGGCAACGTCTACCAAAAATTGCAGATGACGACGAATTTTTAATTTACGTAAGCCCTTATCCCAGTAATAGCGCCATTTCGGACTATCCATCAAAGCATGAATATTCGGCACCCAAAACTGATCAAGATTTTTAGTCCTTTCGCAGACAATATGGCTTTCTATTGTGTCAGGCAGATAATGTACTAAGTTATACAGCCAAATTTGTGTTAGCTCTTGCCATACAGGATAGCTCTGAATAACTTTAATTTTTTTATTGTTCATTTGCTTAGTTTTCATCCTTTTAATCCAACTAGTGAGAAAAGTTGCTGTATTTGGTTTCGATTGATTAACCAACTTGCTGCCAGATAAGTGATACCTCCGATAGGAATTAAAATTCCTAAGATCCACGCACTGGGAAGATTAATTAGTAACATAAATTTCAATCCTAACAACACTAATAGCATGATTGAACTAGCTAATAAGGGGCGTGAGATGACTTTTGCTAGTTCAATCACTGGTAACTTAACCAGACTAAAAGGAATAGCATAATTTGGATAAACTAACAGAGAATATCCAACGGCATAAGCAGTTGCTACTCCATAAATGCCCCATCGTAATCCAATAATCCAGGCAGTGACGAATACTGTTCCTTCTACTAAGGAAAATCGAAACATCCAATCTGTACGCCCTTTGGTTTGATAGATTGTGCCTACTGTTGTTTCCAAGGATTGTGACATTCCTACAGGAACCAAAATCATCAGTAGCAAGATGACAGGCTGCCATTGATTACCGAAAACTGTCAGAATAAATGGCTCAGCCAGTGCCCAAAGACCAAACATTATTGGAAAAGTAATTACGGAAATCATGCCAACAACTTTGAGATAGGCAGTTCTCAGTTTGGCGTTATCGTCCTGTATTTGGGAAAATACCGGAAACATCACACGGCTAATCACATGAGAGATATTCTGTATAGGGTAGAGCATCAGGCGATATGCCAAAGTGTAGTAGCCCAAACTTTGAGAACCTAAAAATTTGCCGATAAGTAGATAATCTGCATTCCTCACAAAATAGTTAAAACTGTTAAAACCTGTTAAATTCAAGCTATAACTACTAACTTCTTTGACTTCACTCCATCGAAAAATCATTTTAGGTTTCCATCGGGTAGATGCCCAAAGCAATATTGTCGTAACAGTGACGACTGTAAGTGTTTGAGTAACTAAGCTCCACACTCCAAACCCTAAAAATGCTAAGGTGATGCCAACACAAGAACCAGCAAAAATAGCAACTATTTCTATTTTTGCCAATGTATTGAAAGCTAATTTTTTTTCTAAAATAGCTTTTTGCAGGATGCTAATACCAGATAAAAAGAAGCTAAGAGATAGAACTTTAAGAATTAAATTTATTTCTGGCTCTTGGTAAAAAAGGGCAACTAAAGGCGAACCAAAAAAGAGAATTACGCTGCCTAATGTGCCAAAAAATACATTGATCCAAAAGATGCTGTATAAGAGTTCATCAGAAATATTTTTTCGCTGAATTACTGCCGCTGATGTACCTAAATCCTTAAATAAATCGATAAATCCGATCACAATAGTTGCCATACCCACTAAGCCAAAATCCTCAGGTGAGAGTAGATTGGCAAAAATGGCGATAGTGACAAACTGCATCACTTGCCGCGCAACTTGAGATATGGAAGACCATTTAACACTAGAGGTGGCAGCTTTTTTAAGGGACATCACAAATGTTTATAGAGGACTATATAGCTGATGATTTCCTTTACTAATAAAAGTTCATCTGTAACTAAATTCAAGTATTGTCTTGGATACAAAATAAGCAAAATTAATTTCATAAAGCAATTACATTATTTTGATATTTTGCTTTTGTTTATTGTCAAATCAAAACTAGCACAGCTATTTTGAATACGCCACAATTAATATCACATTTTTGAATTTAAAAAAATTTACTAATATATTACTTAAGTAAAGACGTACCTAATAGCCCAAATATTAAAAGTAGGTGTCAGCAATTGACAAATGAGTACCGCAACAGCCACCCAAACAATTCCCCAGTTCACAGCGACTAGTAAGCAAGCAGCAAAGATTATAGTAAAAATTAAATTCCAATAGAGATTGATTTGAGCTTTACCAACAGCATTAAGCAACTGAGTAGTAGTATTGGCAAGAGGGAGGGGTAGAGCCGAGAGACAAATAAGTATCAAAATTGGAATTGCCCCTACCCATTTCTGCCCAAAAATAATTGGTACGTAAAGTGGAGCGAGACTTGCCTGGAGCAGGATCAGGGGCAGAACAATAATAGCAGTGGTTTTCAGGCTACTAAAATAGCGCTCCTTAAGTTGATCTAAATTTTCTCTCACTGCACAAAGATAGGGAAATACAGAGGAAGTAAATAATTTGATGACATTTTGGCTAATCCCTAAGCCAGCATTGAAAGCAAAGAAGTATAGTCCCAGAGCCTCAACACCTAGAAAGCCACCAACAAGTAAGTAGTCGAGATTTGACCTAAGCTTTTCTAGTAACTCAACACCAAGAATATTGCCACTAAAACTCAGAACTGACTGCCATTGCTCTAGTTTAAAAGATGTAGGAGCCCGCCAAGGATGATTTCGATAATTAATCACTATATGCACTGGAGTTGATAAAACCATTGCCCAAACAACAGCCCATACTCCCATGCCTAATATGGCTAAGATTACAGTGATGATATTACTTACAATAGCTTGTGTGGCATTAGCAAAGGCTGTAATTTTTAGTCTATTCTCTCGCCTAATCATCGCCGACTGCACTACAAAAAATGGCAATATTAAGTAGAGCAAGGCAACAGTGAATATAGGTGAAATTAGTTGATTACTTCCGTAAAACTTAGCAATAGGAAAGGCAGCAAGAGACTGGATAACAAACAGCGAACCACACAAAATCCAATTAAGCCAATAGGATGTATTGCATACAGCATTTAGCTCCTGTTCACTGGCTTGAATAATTTTGGCTTCTGTACCAGCTCGGAGAATCAGAACACTGCCAAATTCAAAGGTAGTATAAATAGCTGATACTAGTCCATAATCATGGGGAGTAAACATACGAGCTAAAGTAACTGTTGTGGCTAGACGGGAGACACGATTGACTAGCTCTGCTATCCCCATCCAACCAGCATTACGAATAAATTCGCCTGATGATAGTTGTTTGAACTTATTAATGAGCATTGGGCTATCGCTACCGTAGACTGAA
>JAAHHL010000389.1 GCA_010672185.1 Caldora sp. SIO3E6
TTAGTCCTGTTGCTTCTGCGATTGTCTCAATATCTATTCCTTTTTGTTTAAATGTTCTGGCTATATTAACCTTTTCCTGCTGTTTACCTTGCTCGATACCCTGTTGTTTACCTTGTTCAATACCTTGCTTGATACCTTCTTCGATACCCTCCAATCTGCCCTCTGAGCGCGAACCTTCGATTATACTGACTTCATAGCGCCTATTCTCCATATATCTGAGGTAGTTTGCTCTTTCTTCTTCGCTTAAACTATCTACTAGTAAATTTTCCTTTGCTTCCGCTAAGCCTTGGGCGGTAAATTCCTCTTTGATTTGGCTCTTTTTGAGGAAATATATCCATTCGTCTAAGGTATCCTTCGCTACATCGTTAAAATTGTTGACTTTAATCACATAATATTCGGGAAAAATCTCCGATACTTTTTTGATATTAAACAGCTTCTTCTGGTTTATTGATGGCTTTAACCTGTCTTTCAAGTGCAGACCATGAAAATCTAGTCTTCCTTGGTAAATATAATCATCCCCCTGTCCCAGAGAAAAGTAGACTATGTTCACTGAATAGACTTTTTTGACTTTACTGTAAGGCTCTCCCTTTTCCAGGAAGTCCGTAATTAATTTTGCTGTGCCGTAGAGCATTCGATGAAAATAGTCTTGCTCGGTACTATTTTGCACTTCAACGAGAATCAATTCACCCTGGTCATTTTCCGCCAGAATATCGACTCGATTAAGCTTGTCATCCTCTGCTTGCCGATTGCCCTCACTTTCGAGTATTGATTGTATCTTGATTTGTTTCCCCAATAACTCGCTGAGGAAACCTGCCAAAACTACATGATTAGCTTTGTTTCTGAGTAATTTTTTGATTGCCCAATCAAATCTGATGTGTGTTTGGGACATAACGGTATCAAGGGGAAGATCTACTTAGGTCTATTATGATTCAAGGATAAAGCAAAACTAGCCCAAATGAGCACTACTAATTTTTTTGAGAAACCACAAAGACACAAAGTTCACAAAGGGAAAAAGGAGAGGACTTCTAATCGGTGGGCTCAAATGGGTAATTTGTTGTTCAATGGTCAAAGATACAGCGCTTTGCGCTCTAACAAGTATAGTAGATAGATAAAAGTCCCCCTTTCTAAGGGGGATTTAGGGGGATAGAACTGTACCGCATAGCAGAGCAAACTGCTGTATCGGTTTTGCCCACCCTACTAGTCCGGCAAGGTTAAAACCGTAGGTTGGGTAGAGCCCCAATAGGGAAACGCAACAAAGCCCTACTGATGTTGGGTTTCGTTCCTCAAGCTAACCTACAACTTTACTAATATGGCTTTACTTTAGCGTAATACAATCTTATCGCAAAAATTACACTCCATCCTGAACTACAGAAGCATTTCAAAAATGATTTTTTTTTCTCTGTAGTTATGGCTGTTACGTATTTAATATGCCAAAATTTTAGGAAAGTCACAGAAAAATAAAGTTCTTATCCGATATACTAATTGTCTAGCCTATGCTCTCTCAAAGCTTTTATCAGAGACTGCAAGATTTAGAAGACAACATTGCCAAAGACCAAGAACTGCTCAAGGATTTTGAAGATGAATTGCGCTATGAAAAAAATCCTAAGCTCAAAGCACAATATAATCGTGATATCGAGCAACTGCGTAAATCTGCTGCAGACTATCGACAGGAATACAAAGAACTTCAACAGGAACTAACCAATGAACCTCCAGATAGGATGCAGGAGGTTGGAAACCAATTGCAGGAAATGGATACGAAGTTAGATGTTTTGCTGAACGGTCAGGTGGTTATTTATGAAGACCTCCATCAAATGCGTCAAACCTTGTTGAACCGCTATAGCGCGACTGAGAAAGCTACACTTGAAGCGGTAGCTCAGGAGCTCAGTCAAAATCAATTGGTGTTGACGCAGAAGCTACTCGACGAACTTGAAGCAAACCAAGTATCAGAGCAGCAGATGCAGCAAATGTTGGCAGTGTTAGAAGAGCGCATCCCCGCTTTACCTCCTAGTCAAGCTGCCGTCGTTGAAATTATTAAAGCTCCCGAATTAGATGCCAAACACAAACTGAAAGTAACACTGCCCCTGGTTCCTTTCCTAGTTGACTACGAAGGTGAGTTGGAGTTAGGAAGTGGCTTCAACATCAAGTCAGCCTGGGAGCAATTGCTGGCTAAGTTGCCGAGGAGATAAGGAATGAGCCTGCGCGAGCACCAAGAAGAACAACAGAAAGAAGATTTCAGGCTACTCAAAGAGTATGAAGAGAAGCGACGTTGTGCCACAGATCCACGGGAAAAACGCAAGTACCACAACGCAATTCTAGAACTAAAACAACAAATCTCTGACAGGGAAGCTGAAATCCAATCACTTAAGGAACCTAGCTTATCACCTCAAGCTCTGATTGAGCATTATCTGAACTCTGACTTAAGCCAACTCGAATCAGCAGATATCCGGAACATTGAGCAAGCTTTGCAATCTAATACTTTAGATGCCAATATGCTAGCTCAGGGGTGCAGACTTTTAAGAAAAGAGAAAGGGCTTGATCTTGTCATCAATCAGTTGGATTGGATTTATGAGTTGGCTTGCATTGCCGATGGTAGTAAGCCTCGGTACTTTTTACCTGCTCTCAAACCAACGGGTAGGCTAGCTTCAACAACTTGGCTCGAAGCCTTGTTAAAACAAGGTTTGCCGGGGGATTATTCTTCTAGTATTGCATTAACCCTGGGAGCTTTCGGCGTTTTCATTCCTGAAATGATTCCACCTCTACAATTCCTGTTCACTAACCCAAAATATGCAGATGAGAGTAGGGACGGAGCATTAATCTATTTGAGCCTAATGGGTTCATCAGAATTCATATCAATACTAATTAAGGCAGCAGATATCCCCCAAAGTGAAGATTATTATTTTTACAGCCGAGGGCTATTTGGTTTGTTATTGATTGATAATGTTAACTTGCTTGCAGAACAGCTTCGTAAAGCGTTGCCACAGGCAGATTTAAATGCCTATGCGTATGGACTAGCAGGTAGCCGTGACCCTCAGGGTCTAGTATTACTCGAAAGAATGCAGAACCACTCTAATGAACGAGTTCGCACTGCAATAAAAAATGCACTCAACAGTCGCTGGATATCGGCTCCCAGAAATGCTAATTCAATTGTCGCCGTTGAAGCACAAGGCTTACTTGCTCAAAATCAGATTCACCAAATTAGATCTGCTCTCAGTCTGATGGAGTCATCCTATGTTAATGAATGGAAACTTTGCTTCTTAACTTCCAATCAACATTCGATTTTAGAAGAGCTACTCATAAAAACCCTCTCCCTTGGAGATCAAATAGCTCAGCGTCAGGCTATTAAAGCACTATGTTGGCTCATGGGGACAACTATTCAAGAATGGAAGAGCGGTTCAGGGTTCATTTTAGGCAAACACCCTCCACTGTGGCAGAGAAGATTGTCTTCTGAGAAAATTCAAGAAGTAGAAAGGTTTTTATGGGGACAAAACCTTGATCCGCAAACTCTGGCAGAAGGTTGCTTGCTCCTGACGAAAGAGCAGGGAATCAATTCAGTGTATAGCCAAGCGGATTGGATATACGAAATTGCCGTTGTTGCAGATGGTACTAAAGCCCGACGAAATTTAATCACCCCAAAACCAACTGGTAGATTAGCTTCTGTGGATTGGATGAAGAAGTTTTTAGGTGATGGCTTTCCCCAAGAATGGTCGTGTTGGGTTGCACAAACATTAGGAGCATTTGGGGTTTTTATCCCAGAGATGATTCGTCCTCTCACATTTTTGTTTTCTAACCCAATATATACCAGAGCAGAGCGAGATGAGGCATTAATCTACTTGGCAATGATTGATATACCCCAAGTTGCACCAGTTATGGTTTTAGCCGCTGACCTCATCTTGAGCAACAATAATCCTCAAGATGAATATGACTCTAGCCGAGGACTTTTTGGATTATTACTGCTTGATGATGTTAATATTCTTGCTGGACAAATGCTCAAAAATCCTCCGGATAGTTATATGTTTCCCTATGCGTATGGACTAGCAGGTAGCCGTGACCCTCGCGGTCGAGTTCTATTAGAACAAATGAAAAAGCACTCCAATAAAAATATTCGTAAGGCAGTAAAAGCAGCTCTTGCTCTCCCTTGGATCTACTAATCAAATTTCTTCAAAGTGGCTGGAGAAAGCAAAACCCTGAATCAACCATATATCAACAATTCAGGGCAACTAAGTCTTCAGCTATTTTTGATAATTAATTGGTGTAAACTTGTTTTTGACGCAGTAACAGTGGAGTCAAACGTACTCTCTTGTTCTTCTGATATTCAGTCTCTCAGAAAGGTATACCAACCGACGAATACCGATCCTGAAAGAGAAATCAATATAATCCATCTAATATTTGAATTTTGGTCAGTACATTGCTTGTACTGTTTGATCTTTGCTTGATATTGTGATCTAGATAATGTTAGACGTAACCAAAAACCAGGACGATTTCCACAATCTCTAAATCCCATAGAGGTATTTATTACTATTAATAGACCTAACGCAGCGACTGTACCACCAATCGTTTTCTTGGCTATATATGAAATCTTGTTTAAAGCGTTGATTCGAGCTAAACGTGCCTTCTCTCTAGCAATTTTTGACTTAGAATAATTTCCTAATTTTGTAGTTCTTTTTAATAAATCACTAACCCCCCAAGCATCAATTTTGGAACCATCAGGTAGCCCTAACGCCTTGGCTAGCAATGGAATCACAAATGCATTTTCTGGTACATTAGCTTGCATAAATTCAACATATTGTTCATACTCACCATAAGACTGAGTAATTGTTACAATACAAGGAATATCTAACTTGCTACAAAGGCTAACAAACTTCTTATGAATCGGTTGCCATCTGTGCGATTGTGCGCTCACACAAAGCCACACGCAATGCACCTTTTTATTGATATCAGTATCCTGTGAACATTCGTTGATAAACTGCTCAACTGTGTTAACAGTATCTTGGGAAGACTCAATCTCGAATCCTTTGGTATCGAAGAGGCGTAGCTGGCTCTTGGGTACTTTGTATGAAAAGATCTCCTGTGTTACAGGCTCACCAACGCCAGTCATTGATATATTGAGATTGAGTATCGCATTAATTAAGGTACTTTTGCCTTCTCCTGTATTTCCAATAACTACTACATTAATGGTGTCACCCATTGAATTCAAGGTCATCGTTTATTATTCCTAATTGCTTCTTCCATTAGTGTTGTTGCACCTGATACAACCTGATGTTGATGAGTTGATAAAGCTGATGCGATCGCATTAATAATTGCACCCGTTGTTGGTGATGTACCCGTCCGAACCATCTCACCCACAGCAGCAATATATCCAGTACCAAATATCTTAACGATTGTTCCAGCAATAGTACCACCAACTAGTACAGAAGCCAGCTGTCCCACAAAAGGTATAAATTTCATAGTTTCGGTAAAGAGTAGCTTCCCTCCTACAGTTGCCATAACAATTCCCAAAGTGCCTTTTGCTATGGCTATCTGCTTTTGTTTATCAAGGTTGATGCCCAAAGCTTTATTGATCTGATGGATCATCTTCACCTCAAGTGGAATCAGCAGTCCAGCATGACCACCAGGAATAAAAGTAGCAGGCAAGGATAATCCAACTGCTGCGATTGCTGTTACATTAACTACCTTTCTTGCCGCTTCTAGTTTTCTGTTGAAATCAGCCACCTGGGAAAATTTAAGTGCTGCTTGACACGCAGTAGGGATTAGATTCAGAGTCAGATCTAGTAGCTGAACAAGTCCAAAAGGTGCTATGCGAAGCTTTCCTAAATGCATTTCCTTTGCTAAAACTGGAATAATTCCATCTGCTTCAGGCAAAGAGTTGGCAATCACCTTCAAGAAGGCTTCAGAGGAATCGTCCTTGAGGTAAGATTTCGTAACAACAGCAATAATTGGTATTTGAAGTTGGGCGCAAAGGTTAACAAGTTCAATATGAACCTTTTGTAGTCGCCGTGACGTAGCTGAGATACAAAGCCAGACAATATGAATATGTTGCTTACTATCTACTTTCTTTCGGCGAGACTCAATCAGTTCTCTTACTGCACCAACTGTTTGGTCTGCATCTAAGACTTCAAATCCCTCAGTATCAAATAGAGTAAGAGGTTTGTCCTTACATTCATAACACTGAATTCCTTTTGTTACAGGAAAGCCAGCACCTGTCTGTGCCAGAGCAACACCCAGCATTGCATTAGCCAAGGTACTTTTACCGTCTCCGCTGTTTCCAGCAATCAGAATATTGACGGGAGCATCAAAACCTAGAGCTTCATTGTTCACAAGGTTGTCAACTGCATTAAGCTCTTCGTTATCCAGCGCGAGATTGGACGGCACTGCCCAAGGATCGTCTCGATCTTCACTTCTCATCAGGTATTCCTTAGCTAGTTGCTTGTGCTATTACCAACACCCTGAATGACGTTTTTTTCTTTTTTTACAATTTTGATAAGTGAGAATTTTTCTCCTGTTGCTCTATTTCTAACACCCAATATTCTGGTTTGTCCTCCGTGAGATCACGGATCTTGTAGTGCGATCGCTAATCTTGTGGGGTAAGTAAATTTAACTAGGGCTTGCTGTATAAGTGGGTCAGCTATACCAGACAGATATTTCAAGTATTGTGCAGCCAAAATTGTTCTGTGAAAATTGAACCTAGATGTTCAAAAAACTTGTACT
>JAAHHL010000039.1 GCA_010672185.1 Caldora sp. SIO3E6
TGGGACTTGGTACAAGCGCCCTAGACAAGTAGAAACCTGCGTCGTCATCAACCGGCAAACCATTGCCAGCAATGCCAAGAACAATAAAAATGAGCCGCCGATTGTGGTAAAGCAAGGCAAACATAGCCATCAATGCCATCAATTAGATATCAAAGGCCCCTGCCGCCTGGTCTATACACCCCACGATTTAGGACCCTGCAATGCTCGCTTGTGGATTGAAGCCGCCGCTCATGTGCCGATGGTCAGAAGAAGTTTTTAACTAAATATTTCTTCGTAATTTTCCATCAATATTCGCACTTTTCCACTCAATTTAGGATTACCTGAATTGTTTCCATTGTTTTGCTTATTTATTAATTAATACATCAATTTTAGCTTAATGATTTCCAAGGTGCGATCGCACATCCAACCCCTACAAATTTCAGGGCGATCATTCATCTAGAAATTGTAGATTGTGTAGTGTACTAGAAACAAATAAATAGTCATAAAACTTATTGTTCATAACATTTCTAACTGGATAAATTGTAAGAATAGCAATCTTGGTTTAGCCACAGTAAGGGATTGAGGTGTGGAAAAATGGTTGCTTGCTGCGTCTCTTGCTTACAACAACCTTTAAAGAATACTTCATGAACCATCTACAATTTCATTTGAAGTTAGATGCTCAACAAAGCATCTTTGACAGCTCCAACCACAACCTAACCATTACCCCTAGCGAGTCCGGCCTCACCGTGGTGCCGGATGAAACTTTTGGCTATTCCCTGCAATTCGATGGGGTGGCTGGCTACCTAGAGCTTCCCGCTATGGACATCGACTATAGGGAAGGCTTCACCGTGTCGGTCTGGGCTTGGTACGATGCTTTTAATTACTGGTCTAGAATCATTGACTTTGGTAATGGCGAGCGGAAAGACAATATTGTCCTGGCCAATTTTGATAAAAAGAATAGATTAGATTTTCATGTCCATGAAAAAAAATTATTCCAAACTGATGTGCTGGAGTTGGGCCGCTGGATTCACCTGGCGGCTACGGTTGACCCAAAGGGAAAAGCCTACCTATACAAGGAAGGAAAGGAGATCGCCGAAGAACTCATAATCCTTCCGCCCAATGTAGAGCGCCGCAACAATTACATCGGTCAGAGCAATTGGCTTCGTCATGATAAGCTTTTCCAAGGCAAAATGGCCCACCTGCGTATCTACAATAAGGCCTTGGCATTAGCGGAAATTCGTCGAGACATGGCAGTTGATAACCCAGCCTTTGTCTTGGCGCTGCATTTGCCCCTCAACGAATCAAAAAACGAATCAGAAACTGCCTTTGCCGACCACTCCCGTTGGCAACACCCCATAACCGTACAGAGTGTCTCTTCCGAAACGGATGCCATCTTTGACAGGACTGCCAGTTTTAACGAGACCAAGGAAAAGCTAGAAATCACGCCCCCCATCCAAATCACAGGGGACCATAGCATCAGCTTTTTTCTGCACCCAGACAATATGGAAGGGAAAAGGAGTGTCATTGCTGAACTAGACGAAACTGCTGAACTAGACGAAACTGCTGAACTAGCCGAAACTGCTGAACTAGCCGAAGAAGAGTATGGGATTAATCTGGAAGCAGATGGGCGTTTGACCTATAGGTATCCAATTCCTGATAGTGAACCCAGGGAATTTAGCACCCGCCAGTCCCTTCCATCCCACCATTGGAGCCATATAACCCTAGTCAAAGACCTGAGCCGTAGTACCCTCGCTTGGTATATCAACGGCCAACTGGACAGTGAGATAAACGTACAGGACTATCCCTTTCCTCAGACCAGTAATCTAACTGCTCTCGGTCAGGGCAATGATAGCCATTATCAAGGGAAAATAGCCCAATTCAGAATTCATCAAAAGGCGTTATCCAGGGATGCGATCGATAATTTGCTGCAAATCGATACTTTAGCAAAGCAGGAATCTTTAGGACCTCAATTGGTGGCATTCCTTACCGATAACACAGCAAAAATTGAGTCGGAATATGGCAGCTATACCTTCTTTTTAAAGAGCTTCGATTTTTCCGATGCCGAGAAAACCTTCAATCTAGGGGATTTAAGCGTCGAGGAATTGCAAGCACTGCAACGATTAGTCCGCTTGACGGATGGCATCGCTTCCTTTTCCCTGCTAGCAGCCATCAATCTCTTAGACAGGGGAATGGCTTCCGCCATGCAAATCTCTGAGATGAGTGCAGCCCAATTTGTCCAAAATTATTCCGGGGCTTTTATTCCTAACCAGCACAGTGCAGAAACACAAGCCAAATCTGTATTCCAAGCCGCCCTAGCTAGAAGATCTAAAGCACTGTTGACCTATATTGCTCTTGTCCAACATGCCGAGCCTCATTACGGCAGTACTAGGGTGAACAACCTGCGATCGCCCACGAGAGAAGCAGCGACAACTCGGCTGCCCAGCTACAGGAAAATCTTTGGCGATCGATAAAAAACTCACTTTAAAACAAGAAAAATGAACACAAACCTCAACTTTTCAGGCTCCCAATCTGAATTTTGTGATTGCAGTGAAGGCCGCTCTATCCTATCCCCTGCAGCCTACTTTGTCGATTTGATGAAGACTGAGGCAAAATACCTTTCCTACTATCCTACGAAAGACTTGTTGGGCTACTTTCCTTTTCATGACAATACTAAAGCGATCGCTGGCAACGACCCCATTACTTGGAAAGTAGAGGGAAAGAGAGCCTTCACCAAGAACTATCAGCATCATAAAAAGGCCGCCTTTTCTTTTGATAGGAAAACCTTTCTCGAAAGCACTCAGAAGGTCGAGCTAGGAGGCATTTTTACCGTTGCCTTATGGGTGAAGTTGAAAGATTATGCGACAGAAGAAAGCACTTTATTTGTCCTCATGATACCCGATCCTGGTGGTCCAGGTTACTGTTCCCTGGGTGTAACTCAAGGAGTTTTAACCTGGTATCTTTACAATACCTCGCTTAATCACGTTACGACAAAAATACCGATGGGAACTTGGACTCACGTCGCCGCCACCATCGATAAGAGAGCAGACGGTAAAGCGAACGTTAACTTGTATATCAACGGGGAACCTGTCAGCATCAATACGCAGATATCTACTCCGTGGCAACCAGAAAAGGCTAAGATCCGAATAGGACACGGCCAGGGAGCTTATCACTTCAACGGCGACATGTCCGACCTTTTTATTTACAAGCGATCGCTGACTCCTGAGCAAATTAGCGGTTTGTATAAACCATCATCGATACTTACCCAACGTCGGCCCGATCTGCTGGGGGTGGCGCTCACTGATGAGAACACCTATACAAAGGTATCCAAGTTGGAGATCGTCAACTCCATACTGGAAACCCACGCCAAGGTAGATTTGTTAGGCAATCGAGGGCTGCTGGGCTATTTTCCTTTTCACGGCAATACCTCAGCGATCGCAGGGAAAGACCCTATTACTTGGCTCGTGAAGGACACTACCGCCTGGGTGAACGAAAAAAGGGTTGGGGAAATGAGTCAGCAGACGCGGAGACGCGGAGACGCGGAGACGCGGAGAATAGAAGTTCCACCCAAAATTTCGCTCACCCCTACCGCCTTTACCAAAAACCATCAGGGGGAGGAAAATGCTGCCTTTGATTTTGATAATAACACCTATCTGGAGAGTGAAAAAGAGGTCGAGCTAGGGAGGGCTTTTACCGTTGCCTTATGGGTGAATTTGACAGAGTATGCGGTTCAGAACAGCACTTTATTTAAGCTAAAGCTAGACCAAAATGATTCTGGGTACTGTTCTCTAATAATAGATCCAGAAATAGATTCAAAAGGAAATCAAACAGGGATTTTGAAAGGGATTTTTCCCGACACCTATCCTACCTATCCTGATACCCCTAGGACAAAAGTCTCTCTGGGCACATGGACCTATGTTGCCATTACCATGGATAAGATAGCAGATGAGACAGCAAACATTAACCTGTATATCAATGGACAACCTTTCAGTATCAATCCTAAGATACCCACTAAGTGGCAACCAAAAAAGGCAAAGCTCCAAATAGGAGACACTGGGGTTTTTGACTTTAAGGGTGCCATGTCCGACCTTTTTATCTACGATAGGGCGCTGACTGCGGATGAGGTAAAGATGTTGAGGTTTGATGTCTATGAAACCCTGGCGCTGCAAAGTAATTATCCGTTCAACTTGCCTTTTGACCTCCCCCTGACTCGGATTCAGACCTACCTAGCCAAACAAAAGACGAGTGTAGCCAAGCTTGCCGCAGCTATCAACCCTCTTGTTAAAGACATGGGTGAAGAGGTGAAAGCAAACTATGGGCAGATCAGCCTCTACCTTTCTCAGGCGACATGGCATCTTGTAAGCACTCCCGTCAGCAAGCACTCTACCCTGGGAACCTATTATGGTCTCAGCGGTATTACCGATGAGCAACAATTGGTCGATAAACTGACTTCCCTTGATAAATTTATCACCCATACAAACCTATCCTATGGACAGCTATTGGAACTGACCCAGGAAGACCTCAGTGAGGCGGAGATCCGCTCGTCGGAGCATTTCCAGAATAAATTTTTTATCAATATCGACTGTTCTAAACCGGTGGTAATAGAAAATGCCCCAGATGATAGCCAGATTGAGGAGCTAAAAAATCTCAATCTCAACAATTTGGACAGGATCAATCGCTTTGTTCGTTTAGCAGAGGCGATCGCTTTTTCCTTTACGGAACTGGACTGGGCATTGCATACTATTGGGGCAATTGTCAATACCAAAGACAAAGGAAATCCCGTTATTAGCGATGCGGTACTGCCCTATTTGGCATGGATGAAGGAGTTAAAGGAGGAAAAAGGCTTCTCTATCGACCAGTCTGCTGCCTTGATTGGTAAAATCAAAGATTTTGGCAACAAAGAAGGGGAAAATACTGACCTGCTAGGGAAGATCTATAAGCGAGTTGGTATTCCACAGATCGATAACCAAGGAACTCAGGTTTATGCTGATGATAATGGACAGTATCAACTCACCTGGGAAGTGGGGAGTTCCGACAGTCGCAACCTACAGATCCAGAACTCTCTGGCAGCGGCCTTGAAGGTCAATCACACGTCCCTGCTGATCATCGCCTATCACATGCTCTTGGGAGGTAGAGCAGATACTAACGCTCCAGGAACACTAGAGCTGACATTAGAGAATTTATCGATTCTCTATCGCTTCAGCAAGCTACCGGATCTGCTGGGGCTTTCTGTTAAGGAGTCCTTCGTCGCCCTTTCCCTATTAGGCGATCGCCCAGGAGTCGATCTCAGCCAAAATTCAGCCTATCTACAGTCCCTAAAAGCTCTTACAGGTAAGCAGGGAGCCAAGGTCTTTGACCTCTTGGGACAACTCACCCGTTTGGCTGACTGGCTCAAAGCAGCTGGTTTATCGGTCTATCAACTGGCCTATTTACTGACCGGCGATAGCCAGAATGCCGCCATTCAAAATAAGCAACTGGGAACGGATGCGGTGAAAAACTTCCTCTCAGACCTCAGAGATCATATTGAACCCACGTTGTTTACTAAGGAGCGGTTCCAGGATGCTATCCATAGCATTGGACTTACCAATGAACAGAGGAATACGGCTTGGACAAACATGAGTAAAGCCTTGACAGATGATCCGGCAAAACCTCAATATTTTTGGGCTGATTGGGAATTTCTAACCTATGCTGCTCAGAAGCGTTCTCTTCTGCATTCTTCCATTAAATATGATGATAAAAAGTGGTCTGTTGAAAGGGATTCTACTACCGACAATCAACGGACGATTGAAATTAAAACCACGGGTGAAGACAATGTGACTTTTACAGTTGATCTAAGCAATCAGACTGTAGAAGTAGCCACAACAGATCCTAATAAGACTACTCAGGTTACAGATCCCAATCGGGCGATCCAGGTTATCGATCCTTTTAATGGGATTATTGCCGCTCAGACCCCCAACGCAGATAATATCAAGAGCACCCTACAACAAGATAATAGTATTTCCCCAGCGACCATTAAATCTCTCACCCAGACACTGGCCAAGGCGTTGACTCACTACTACCAACTCCAGCACAAATCCCTCTCTCACCAATTGGCAAGTTTGTTTTCTGTTTCTGAAAAGATGGTAGCTTGGCTAGAACGATGGTCAGGCATGGCTATGGGTAATGTTACTGCTGATGAGGTCAAGAAGGTGGTGACTGGTATTGCAACGAGTGAGCCTGCTGCGGTGATTCTATTGCAAACATTTTTAGCAGCCATTCCGAATCTGGGGACGAAAAAACCGACGACCTCTGAAGCGAACTCCTTAAAAACGGCTACAGACCACCTGCAGAATCTGGAACAATACGCTGCCCTAGTCACCAGTTTTGCCATCTCTCCTGCGGAGGCCGCCAGTATGGTCCATAACCCGGCCATTTATGGACTTAGCTATCCTACAACCCGCAGTAAAACTAAACGCCCACTCTTTAGTCTGGCCAACCTTCAAACCATCTTCCGCTATAAGCAACTCGTACAGCAGTTCCAGGATCGGGATAACAAGTTCCTGGGCTATTTTAGTTGGCTCCTCAACAATCCCATTACAACCATTGATAAAGTCCCTCAGAGAATTGATGAAGTCGTTCAGAGAATTATCGCAATCACCGCCTGGAATAAGACCGAGGTGGAAGCCTTCATAAACCGAGATAACGATAAAGAGTCTCTTTTTGCTCAATGGTTGCCTACCGATAGAAAGTCTCTTGTCAACCAATGGTTTCCTACAGTTAATTTCATATATTTCTTGAACCAGATTTTTAGCATCAGCGCCAGACTAGAGCTAGACATTCAAAATTTATCGAATCTAATTTCTTTGGCCGATTCAACTCCATCGGGAACCGACATCGAACAATACCATCACCGAGAACAGATCGCCAACTTGCTGTGGTCTGGCCTACAGAAAAAAGACAAAGACCAACCGCAAACGCTGACCAATCTTACCAATCAGATTAATGGTGCCAAAAGGGATGCTCTGGTTCCTTATGTCATCCATGAGCTTAATCAAAAAGACCCTACCCTAAAACTGCGTAACCCCAGAGACCTCTATGGATATCTCTTGATCGATGTCGAGGTGGCGGGCATTGTCCCCACTTCCTATGTGAAAGATGCCATCTCTACGGTGCAGCTTTACCTCTATCGAGCGCTCAACCAGTTAGAACCTGGGGTCAAAGTAGATCCGGAGTTGAACAAAATTTGGTCCTGGATGAATCACTACCGAGTCTGGCAAGATAACCGGGAGGTCTTCCTTTATCCAGAGAATTACATTGAACCAGAATTGCGAAAACAGAAAACACCTGAATATAAAACCTTGGAAAATGCCCTGCAACAAGGAGACTTAACTGACCCTGTTGTGGTAGATGCTGCTTTCCAAGCCTATATGAATAGCTTTGTACACATTGCGGGTCTGGATATCATTGGCAGCTATGCTCGGGAATATCCTCTCTCGCAAGAGACTGAAGCCACCTTGGCTTATCACAGAGACCTCTTTTTAGTTGGACGCACGGTCAAAGACCCCAAAGGTTATTATTATCGTCTTGCCTCAGTAAAGAAGCCAAAAGATAAGGCTTCCGCCTCCTTGAAGAAGTCGAAAGATACTGCTTCCACCCCCTTTAATTGGCAGCCTTGGCTGGCTATTGATACTCATATGAAACCCACAGGTGCAGTATCCCCAATTTTTGCTTTTGGCAAGTGGTTTATCTTCTGGGTGGAACTCAGGCAATCTTCCTATTCGGGCGGGGGAGAAGGTGAAAAAGGCTATGAGGGGACTATCTATTATTCTTATCTGGACTTCAACCAAAAATGGATGGCACCTCAGCAATTAGCTGAGCCTGTGGCCCTGCCTTCGGGTATTGATTCCATTGAAATAGCGAAGGCGAACAACTACGGACAGGTTTCCGTAAAAATCCTGACCGCCGTCAACGACAAGGAAAACATAGGGATCTCTTATAAGGCTCAAGATTTCAATCTGGCTGAAGACTTCCAAGCAACAAAACCCACTTCCCCAACGCCTCCAATAAACCCGCCTCCACCGCCTCCAATAAACGTTGGTGGCAAAACAGCTACAAACTGGACAATAGAACAAAAGAATGGTGCCTATTTTCTGGTAAAACAAGGCTCAACGCCCACGCCACCTCCAACTGTTCGTCTGACATCCAGCCAAGCACTCCTGACTGCATTGAGCACCGCACTTTTTGAGGGAGTACCCCAGCTGCTTTCAGTCAATAGTCAACGGCTTCCCGAACTCAATTATGAGGGGAAACCATCAAGCCCTCTGGACTTCTTTGGTGCCAACGGAGAATACTATTGGGAGATCTTCTTCCATGCACCCTTTTTGATCGCCAAGAGTCTGCAAAAGCAACAGCAATTCCAACACGCACAAAAATGGTTCAAGTATATCTTCAACCCTACCGTCTCTGCGGCAAACTGGGACATACTGCCACAGGAGGAACCCAACGACAAATACTGGCGGTTCCTCGGCTTGCGTACCGCTTATAACCACACCTTGCACAAGGAACTGAATGAAAGCTACACCTTGCAGGAGGAAATGATTGGAAGCTGGTTCCAGGAAGTAGAGAAGGACCTCAAAAATTCAGCGCAATTAGAGGAGTATCACGACGATCCCCTCGACGCTCATGCCATTGCCAAACTGCGTCCCATTGCCTACCAAAAGGCTATTTTTATGAGTTATATTGACAATCTCATCCAGTGGGGCGATAACCTCTTTCGCGAATACAGCATTGAGAGCATTCTGGAAGCAACCATGCTGTATGTAGAAGCCTACGACCTACTTGGCAATCAACCTACCGATTCTGGTCCTTGCGACTTGCCCGATCCCATGAATTTGGCGCAAATTCGGACTCTTTCCCAACAAAAGACAAAGACAAAGACACTTCAGGGTATCCCTGAGTTCTTGATTGAGATCGAACAAAGTCAAGGATCAACGGCTTTTTCTTCAGCACAGCCTACGCCCCATAATTTGATTCCTGGGGATTACTTTTGTCTGCCGGAAAATGCTAAGTTTATTGGCTATTGGACGACTATTCAGCAACGACTCTACAATATCCGCCATGAGCTGAATATTGATGGAGTGCAAGAGAACCTAGCACTGTTCCAGCCCCCCATCAACCCATTGGCATTGATGGAAGCTTTTGCCGCAGGAGAAAGTATTGGGGAGGCTCTATCCACTCTCCAGGTAGCGTTGCCCTATTATCGCTTTGATGTGCTGATAGAGAAAGCACGAGAGGCTACCCAACTGACGATTCAACTAGGACAATCCGTCTTAGCAGCCTTGGAGAAAAATGATGCCGAAGCATTGGCAATCTTAAACAGTAATAACCAACAAAACATTCTGTCATTGACCAGCATTGCCAAGCAAGAGCAGATCGATCAGGCGGGACAAAGCATCCAGGCACTCCAGGCGAGTCTGCAAAATGCCACCGATCGCTTGAATCATTATACGGAGTTGATTAATAAAGGGCTTTTAGGAGGAGAGAAAGCACAAACAATATTAGAGAGTTTAGCAATTTATTCTCAAACAAAAGCACAAGAAATCAAGGGCGGTGCCGCGATTGCTCATCTTTTTCCTAAAATCTTTGGATTTTCCGATGGAGGTGCTAGCCCTGGTGATGCTATCAGTGTGGGTGCAAACATTTTAGAGGGAAGTGCCAATGTCTTGAGCATGGGGTCTGGCCTAGCTGGAACCCAGGCCGGTTTTGCCCGCAGAGCCGAAGATTGGACCTTACAACAAACGATCGCCCAGGATGATATCGATCAAATCAAGCAGCAGATCCTGGCAGCTCAAACCCAGCAGCGCATGGCCCAACAGGACCTAGTCATCCTGCAAAAGAACTTAGACCAGGAACAAAAGGTGGAGACCTTCCTGAAGTCCAAGTTCACCAACCAACAGCTCTACCAATGGCTGATCGGGAAAAGCTCAGCCCTCTATTTCCAAGCCTATCAACTAGCATACGAACTCTGTGTCACCGCCCAGCGAGCTTGGCAATTTGAATTGGGTGCCAGCCAGAACTTTATCCAACCGGGCTATTGGAATAATTTGCACCACGGTTTACTGGCCGGTGAAGGTCTGCAGCTGTCTCTGCAAAGAATGGAAAATGCGTTTATGAGACAGAATAAACGCAAGTTCGAGATAGTGAAGATGGTCTCAATGAAAGCCGATTACCCTAAAGAGTTTGAGAATTTACTTAACGGCACATGTACCTTTCAACTTGAACAGAAAGATTTCGATGCTGATTATCCACACCACACCTTCCGTCAAATCAAGACCATCGCGCTTTCTTTCCCGGCGGTGCTGGGGCCTTATCAAACTATCCATGCTACCCTAACGCAAACAAGCAACACCCTCACCTGGCCAGACGGCAGTCAGCACAAGGATTTTCGCACCAACCAACAGGTGGCGTTATCCCAGGGACTCAATGACAGTGGTCTCTTTGAGTTGAATTTCAACGATGCCCGTTACCTGCCCTTTGAAGGTACTGGTGCAGTCTCCACCTGGAAATTGGAGATTCCAACAGCCACCAATCCTGGATTGATTTCTAAAGGCGAGAAGTTGGACAAACTGACGGATGCGATCGTTACGCTGCGATATACAGCCTTGCCCAAGTAGGGCACTCTGCCTTCTGACTTGAAAGCGCCTAACGGCGCGGGGTGTAGGGTGTGGGGTGTGGGGTGTGGGGTCGAATCTTGCGCCGCTATGGTGAGGAAGAAACAAGTCAACTCCTCTTCCCTTCTGCCTTCTGCCCTCTGCCTTCTGCCTTGTTTCTGAAGAGCCCCCCAACTGGCGGTGCACCGCCCCCTACGAATGAAAGAAACAAGCCAAATCCTCTTCCCTCCTGCCTCCTGCCTCCTGCCTCCTGCCTCCTGCCTCCTGCCTCCTGCCTTCAAACCTTAATATAAGCAATGGCCTGAAGCCAGATAATCATTTGTTGCTCTTCGGGAGTACTCAAACAGATACAGTATTGATCCTGCCAGCGAAGCTTGCCGTTCAATAAATCCCCGGTAAGCAACTTGAGCTCTACCTCTTGTCCCTCTTTAATCAAGTGTTGAATTTGACGAATGCTGGGCAAACCAGTTTGTAATTCAGTCATGGTTCAATATTAAGGAGAATACAACCAGAAAATCTTACTATTATTTTTAAGAAAGAAGTATTGTTTACAGGGAGATATTTATTGATGACAATCGAATTTACCAAGTACCACGGTTTAGGTAATGACTTCATTCTGATTGATAATCGTGCTACTTCAGAACCAGCAATCACGCCGGAGCAAGCAATTCAGCTGTGCGATCGCCATTTTGGTATTGGTGCTGATGGTGTCATTTTCGCTTTGCCGGGACTCGATGACACTGACTATACCATGAGAATTTATAACTCCGATGGCTCAGAGGCTCAGATGTGTGGCAATGGCATTCGCTGCTTAGCACATTTTTTGGCAACTTTAGAAGGTGTAGCAGCTAAAACAGCCTATCGCATTCATACCCCAGCAGGTGTAATGATTCCCAAACTGGAAGCGGATGGCAAGATTAAGGTAGATATGGGAGTACCTTTACTGGAGGCTGGACAAGTTCCCACAACTTTAGCTGAGGCTGACCAAAAAGTGGTCAATACTCCTATCCAAGTGGCGGGGCAATCTTGGGATGTTACTTGTGTGGGTATGGGTAACCCCCACTGCATTACCTTCGTTGAGGATATTACAGCTATTCCCCTAGAAAAGATTGGTCCAGAGTTTGAGCATCACCCAGCTTTCCCCCAAAAAACCAATACTGAATTTATTCAAGTAGTGCGTCCAGACTATCTCAAAATGCGAGTTTGGGAACGTGGTGCTGGGCTAACTCTAGCTTGTGGAACCGGTGCTTGTGCCTCGGTAGTCGCTGGTGTGTTGACTCAAAATTGCGATCGCACTGCCACTGTGGAACTCCCTGGTGGCTGTTTGGAAATCGAATGGTCCGAGTTAGATCAGCGTTTGTACATGACTGGACCTGCTAAGTGTGTATTTACAGGTCGATGGGAAGGATAGGTGGTAGGTGGTGGTAGGTAGTAGGTAGTAGGTGTTAGGTGGTAGGTAGTAGGTGTTAGGTAGTAGGTGTTAGGTAGTAGTGCTGTGGCACACCTAAAAATGTGTAATAAAATTCCCCCTATCTCCCTTGTCCTCCTTGTCCTCCTTGTCTCCCTTGTCCTCCTTGTCCTCCTTGTCTCCCTTGTCCTCCTTGTCTCCCCTATCTCCCTATCTCCTCAGCTCCCTATCTCCAATTTGGAAGTCCCTTAGGGGAAATGGGGGAGATATCCTCCTAAAGAGATAGGCAAAGTATTTTATTAACATCAAAATTTACCACTAAATTACACAAAATTCCCGATACAATATCTAAAATTGCACTTCATCAACAGCTATAATCGCCAAGAAGTGTTATTGTATGGTACTTAACCAGTCGTATCTACCTTGGTGAATTCATTTTCTTCAAGTGGCTTCACAAAAAGTTACAAATTGCTAAGGGAATACTGCTAGCTCACCCATAGGGCTGCAACCCCTATAGCCCTCTAGCCAAAAATTTGAGAAAATATCTGCTCTACCTAACTTATTAAACCAATTGTTTTAAGTAGCTCAACCAATGTTCTCCACGCCTGATGCTATGACAGCAAGGCCCCTACCACGCCAATCCCCAAATTCAGATCACAGCAGCCTTGGTGCGGCTGAAAGAACTCCTGTGGCTGCGCTTAAAGAACTAGTGGCTCGCCTGCACCGTGAACAGCACAAGATTCAAAACTTGTTGAGTTCTCTAGGATTTGCCTTACGCAGTTTCAACAATTTAAATCAGTTTTTAGAGTTAATCCCTCTAATGGCAGCGCGGGTAACTGATGCTGACGGTGGTGCGTTAATCTTGTTTAAACCCAATGGTCAGATCAGGCTAGAGCTGTTACATTGTCAGGACGGTCAAGCTTGTCAGGATATTCGTCAGGCGATAGAAATGGCAACTCGTCAACTCCGGGTTGTTGAAGGAGATGCTGAAACGGCAGGAACAACACCAGTGGTATTTACAGATATCCAAGAATCCCTTGATGACCAGGTTAGCCACTACCTAGGAGCGGAGGTTCAACTACTAGGGGCTCCAATTCTGGTAAAAAATGTCGAACGAGGGCGCTTATATGTCTTTAGCCGCGATTCAGAGTATAGCTGGACTGCAACAAGACAAAAGTTAGTGCGCTTGGTAGCAGACCAAACAGCAGTAGCGATCGCTAATGATGAGCTGACAGCTGAACTACGGAAAAAAGAACGTTTGGATCGGGAGTTGGAAATTGGTGCAGATATTCAACTGCGCCTGCTACCACGCCAATGTCCTCAAATTGAGGGAGTTGAGCTAGCAGCTATGTGTAAAACTGCTGACAGAGTGGGAGGAGACTATTACGATTTCATTCCTACTAATTATGACCAGATACGAGAGAAAAATCCCAATTCTAAAGAAATCAGCGATAGTCACAAAACTTCTGTACCTTGGAGCATTGTCATCGGCGATGTTATGGGTAAAGGAGTACCCGCTGGCTTGATTATGACCATGACTAGGGGGATGCTACGGGCAGAAGTTCTGAATCGTCACTCACCAGGAAAAATTTTACAACATTTGAACCGGGTAATGTACGCCGACCTAGAAAATTCTCACCGGTTCGTCACCCTGTTTTATTCCGAATACGACCCCGAAACTAAGATTCTCTCTTATAGCAATGCTGCTCACAATCCACCCCTACTGTGGCAGGCTTCAACTCGTTCTCTTAAACCTCTGGATACTTGGGGGATGTTAATTGGTCTAGAGGTAGATTCTCAGTATGAAGAGGCTCAGGTACAGTTAGCTCCTGGGGATACAATTATTTACTATACTGACGGCTTTACTGATGCAGCCAATCAAAATGGCGATCGCTTTGATGAGGAAAATTTGGTACAAGCTTTCCGGTGGGCTTGTGAGAATTGTAATGGTTCCCAAGAGGTTTTGGATTACCTGTTTGAGCAAGTACAACAATTTATCGGCCTAACCAACCGTCATGGAGATGATATGACATTAGTTGTTATGCAGGTGAAAGGGAATTGAGAATTGGGAATTGGGAATTGGGAATTGGGAATTGGGAATTGGGAATTGGGAATTGGGAATTGGGAATTGGGAATTGGGAATTGGGAATTGGGAATCCGAATTTATAGCTTCTGAACGGGTGAACGAAATTTTGGGTGGGATTTTTTGAGCTAAGTATCCAAATCTCTTCTCCCTCAGCTTCCTCAGCTTCCTCAGCTCCCTCAGCTTCCTCAGCTCCCTCAGCTCCCTCAGCTCCCTCAGCTCCCTCAGCTCCCCAACCTTTTTTTCGCTCACCCCTCCTGAATTCCTGAACTACTTGAATTCCTGGGCTCCTTTGGTAAAATCTTCCAAGTAAACTATTTTTGATGAGGCAATAATCACTATGGTAGTTGTAGAACTGCAAGTAATAACCCCTCTTTGGCAGAGTATCAGCTACTGCCATGAGACTTTGGGATTATTAAGCTCTCACTTCAATGTTGATTCGTTGATTTTGGCTCAAAGCGTTCAAGATCCAGATCTTTTAGGTCAGATGCAAAGTACCTGGAACAACTTTGTTAAGTCGGGGCAAATCTGGGCATTCCTGATTGGGATAGTTATTGGTTACTTCTTCAGAAATTTTACCTCTTTCGGCTAATAGTGATAAAAGATGAGCTGAGGATGGTCATTGGTCATTACAAACAACAAACAACAAACAACAAGCAACAAATAACAAACAACAAATTAACGTGACAAAACCAACAACTTGGAGTCAGAGGTTTGAATCAGCCCTACATCCGGCGATCGCTAACTTTAATGCTAGTATTGGCTTCGACATAGAATTGATTGAGTACGACCTCACCGGTTCTGTGGCTCACGCCAAAATGCTGGCTCATACTGGTATTATCTCCGAGTTGGAAGGAGAGCAGTTGGTCACAGGGCTAGAAAAAATCCGCTCAGAATACCGAGAAGGTAAGTTTAATCCTGGTATCGAGGCGGAAGATGTCCACTTTGCCGTGGAAAGGCGACTGACGGAGATTGTTGGTGATGTCGGCAAAAAATTGCACACGGCTCGTTCGCGCAATGATCAGGTAGGAACTGATACCAGGCTTTACCTCCGGGAGCAAATTACCCAAATTCGTCAGCAACTAAGGGAGTTGCAAACTGTACTCCTCAACTTGGCAGAAGCAAATGTGGAAACTCTCATCCCTGGCTACACTCACTTACAACGAGCTCAGCCCCTCAGTTTAGCCCATCATTTGCTAGCTTACTGGGAAATGCTCCAGCGAGACTGGGAGCGGTTAGGGGAAATTTACCAACGAGTGAATATCTCACCCTTGGGTTGCGGGGCACTAGCTGGTACGACTTTCCCCATTGACCGTCATTATACCGCTCAAGAGTTGCATTTTGGTGGAATTTATGCTAATAGCTTGGATGGAGTAAGCGATCGCGACTTTGCCATTGAATTCTTAGGCGCTGCTAGCCTGATTATGGTTCACCTAAGCCGCTTATCGGAGGAAGTGATTCTTTGGGCATCAGAGGAGTTTGGCTTTGTTACCCTGAAGGACAACTGCTCCACTGGTTCTAGTATTATGCCCCAAAAGAAAAATCCCGATGTCCCAGAACTAGTGCGAGGGAAAACCGGTCGAGTTTTTGGTCATTTGCAAGCTATGCTGGTGTTGATGAAAGGGCTGCCCCTGGCATACAACAAAGATTTGCAAGAAGACAAAGAAGCTTTGTTTGATGGGGTAAAGACAGTTCAAGGTTGCCTGGAAGCAATGACAATTCTCTGGCGGGAAGGACTAGAATTTCGTACCAAAAGGTTAGCATCAGCAGTTGCCGCAGATTTCTCCAATGCCACGGATGTTGCCGACTATTTAGCCGCAAAAGGTGTGCCTTTCCGGGAGGCATACAATCTAGTAGGTAAGGTAGTAAAAACCAGCCTGGCTGCTGGTAAACTTCTCAAAGATTTGACTCTTCGGGAATGGCAAGAACTACATCCGGCATTTGCAGAAGACATTTATGAAGCGATCGCACCAACCCAAGTGGTAGCAGCACGTAATAGTTACGGTGGTACTGGTTTTGAGCAAGTAAGGCAGGCTCTTGCAGATGCCCGCAAGCGTTCAGTGTAAGCTTATCCCACAACTTATTTACGTGGGATGCAAGGGTTAGCAAGTGGTTAGTTGTTGGTTGAATGTTTAAGAAAAACAAATAACAAGTATAGCAGTTGCCAAGGGGATTAAGAAAACGCTAAGTGCAGCAAACCTTTACCTGTCAATCTTTTCCCTTCTGCCTTGGAGCCCTCTGCCCTCTGCCTTTTGCTATAACAAACAACCAAGCATTAATATTATACTGTCAGAGTCTTTCCAATCAAGGAGTCAAATATGGCTAACGGTAAAACACTGCAACCAACCCAATATGCTAAGCAGAGATATAATCTCACCCAGCCTATCGACTTTGATGTCGCCGTTAACTACGGTGGTGCATTAATGGCGATCGCTGGAGCAGATGGTGAACTAGTAGAAAAAGAATTCCAGTGGTATGTTGATGAACAAGCGCTTTTGACAATAGACTCCCAAGAGTACATTGAAACTCTACGTAAATTCGATTGGAAAAATGCTAAGCTTGAGGACTTATTGAGTGGTATTAGCTATAGCTTCCCCCTCAATTTTAAACGCTCCATGTTGTACCAAGCAATCAAAATGAGCCGAGCTGATGGTAGCTATCATGACAAAGAAAAAGCTGCTGTAGCAAAGGCGGCAGAGATATTAGGTATAGAGCGCAGTGTCCTTGTCAGCCTAGAGTCCCTTACAGAATTGGAGCAAGCAACTGAGCAGTTGAGGCTTGCTTTATTTGAAACGGAAGTTTAATTCTGGTTGACATTATTTGTATAGAGGATTTTGATATGTTTGTCTTGTGATTAAGCTTATCAAGATCCTTATTTAGGGATTGCTGAATTGGCGTGCAAGCTATACCAGGCAAGGCTTTCAGCTGTTAATAAGCCAAGTCTTGTACAAGGAAATGTATCAAATGGGCTCAAAAAGCTGGCATTGTTGTGGAAAATCCCTGGGTAATCTTAAAGCTGAAAGCTGAAAGCTGACAGCTGAAAGCTAAAAACTGATAGCTAATGACTTATTCAGCAGACCCTATTTAAGTTATTTTCCATAATAGTACATAAATACTTAACAAAAGGTATTAGATGTTAGAAGTAAACGACTTATATTTAACCAAATCTACTACCAAAAATACCCCAATTTACAGATACAAGGCAAGTCTAGCTCAAGTCTTTCCAACTCGTTTACGTAGTTCACTGTCTGAATATCACACCTGTGTTTTCGGTATCAGTCTTGGGAGCAAAAATTTTGTTAAGCGTGAGCGCCTTGAAGCCTGTATCAAATGGATTAGCGCCAATTTTCCGTCTTGCCTGGTTCTAGTTTGTGATAGTATCTACCGACTGACCATCGAAGTTAGAGAGGGAGTAAAAGAGGAGGGAGCTTGGTTAGAAGCCCTTCGAGCAGGAGAAGAGTTTGTTAAGGAAAACTATGAGCTATTCGAGCAATATTCTGAGAGATGTAAATTTAAGTTCGAGATGGCTTCAGAAATTGCTAAGCAATCGGAGTTTAATAGATATTATCAGGAGCTTCAAACTCTTCACAGCAACAATGAATCATTTCAAAGGATGGTAAATTCCTTCGCCCAAAAATATCTCAATCGAGGGGAAGGGGAACAGTTAGAAACAGAGCCAGTAGATGAGCACAGGCAACATCTAGAACTAACGTTAGCAATAACATATCTGCTTGAGGAGTCAGCTTTAATCGCCTACTTTATTAATGAAGGATGGCAAGTTTTCGTTTATCCCGGCTCCATCAAAACCTTTGAAGAAATGTCAGAGGGACTACACCCGGAAATCCCTGAACCTCTCAAAAAAATGATTTGGGTGAGCCTGCGCCTCAAAAAATGCGGTGCTATAAGTGAGTAGGAAAAGGCTAAGGTAACGAAAGATTGCACAATTGAAGATAAAATACCAGTAGGGGCGCATTGCCTGCCATTGGTGTCAACTTAAGCTAGGGATAGCTTAACGCCTAGTTTCCACACCCACCCAGAGTTTAAACTCTGGGCTAATAGCTAAAGTCCACGCTTTGTGGACTAAAGATTTTTGGGAAGATTGAGTCATCTTTAGATGACTTGAGCTATTAGCCGGTCGTTTAAACGACCGGCGGGGTAAGGATTTCACCTTAAGTTGACACCAATGATTGCATGCGCCCTCTGGATATGCCCTCTGGGTACGCTCTCAAAGATTATTCTTTAATTATCCCAGTAAATGTTCAACTCCAGTTGTCGGCGTTGCTTACTGGCAATGCCTGTAATTTTAACCCTTATTAGCAGTGGATTTAAAGCATCAGCTAATCCAGCTGCAGTGTTTATTCCCCATATGGAGGATATTCAAAAAAATTTGCCGGTAGGTTTGGCAATGCGTTTACCGGATCGAATTCCGTTGAGCGAGCCTTCTGATATTCAGGAAGATAAATTGGTAGTGCGCTTCTTTCCCTCCAGTAATCCTCAAAGTTTTACTGTGAGTTTGTTTACTTGCGATCGCAGCCCTTATCCTTGTTTATTGGGTAGCTTTATGGTAGATAGAAGCACATCTGTTAGTGCTCAGCGAGAGCTACAGCGGCATCAAGACCTAGGTGATTATCTTACCTTAGATCAGAATATTAAAGGTTACTTGCTCGAAGGGCCACAACAAAATCCCTATTCTGCTTTTTCAACATTTATGTGGCAGCAGAATGGCATGATTTATAGCCTCAGCTTTCCTGCAATCGAACAGCAAAATATGTTGAATATGGCGGTTTCGATGGCGCAGCAAAGGCCATTTTATCGGCGGGGTAATTAGGGTTTGCTTCAGGAAGTAACAAGTAACAAGTAACAAGTAATAAGTAATAAGTAATAAGTAATAAGGAATGCAGCATTTATCCTAGTTTTGGGCATTTGCATCCCCCACACTTATACAACAAGCCCTACCTAACACCTAACACCTAACACCTAAATTTACAACTTTCTTTCAATCTTCCCAGCAACATCATCTTTTATTTTTTCCCAGGCAAGTTTAATCATCTCTTTTTCAAACTCGGAAAGTTTCCAAGATAGGGGTGGGTTATATTGACCTCTGCTATTAACAAATAATTTCCAATAGTTCTTGAGAGATTTCTTGAGGGATTGCGACTTATTGTTGTTGCCGAAATCACTATATTCTATTTTCGGAGGATCAACCTTGATGTGCTCGATTTCAACCAACTGCTCCCATTTTTCCTGAAGAACTTGTATTTCCAGATCGTTGCGATCGGTTTGCGTTGAATTACGAACTTTAACTGTAGCTAGCAATGGTCCTGCTAGAGACATCAGCCAACCCCTTTTGGTAATTGAATTATTACTGGTTGATGCTGATGGAGGAAAAGCATTAATTTGCAGAATGATCACCTTTTGGAGTTTCAGATCGTCGATATTGTTTAGGACTACTTTGTCTAGCCATTCTACAGTGGTAAACACGCCAAAATTATCGAAGTAGCCACCATCCGCTACGTGATAGTCGTGTTTTTTCTCTTGGAGATTATCAGGATAAAGATTACGACAAATAGGGGTTACGTAAGGAAAGGTTGCGGAGAGCCTAGCTGCAGTTGTCACATCGATATCATAATTATCCTTGCCATAGAGTCTGTTAAAATCCCAATATTTTTGATCATTGCTTGGCTTGATAAAGGTCATGGGACTGATCAAAAAACGATAACCATTATCAACGAAGGTGGCATTAAACACAGGAATAGGAATTGTACCAGCCAAAGCTTGAGTACGCCATGTATTTAAGCTAAGAGTTTTATTGTTGAGATTTCCTTGCCAATCGGTTTCTATCGCTGTGCCGCGATCCCCTGAACCAAGGATGTTTGGTATCCAGGGAAATCCGACAAAGCGCAAAAAATCTGGGTAAGCTAGTCCCCAACCGGTAGCATCCAAGCTATTAGCCGTTGTACTGTTAAAAATCTTCTTAAACTCAGCTTCTGGGGGATAACCATCTTTTTGGAAGCGATCGAGATAGTACATAGTACCAACTGAGCTTCCCGATACAGAACTGATCATGCCAATAGCTTTGATAAACTTAGTGCCAAAACCTGGTTTTATCTCATCAAGCGCTTGTTGCAAACCAGTTAGCACTTGTACTATCCATCCTGCTGCTTGAATCCCTCCCCCACTAGCACATACTACTACTAAAGTGCGGTTTTCTTCTCCTTGGTATTGTAGTCGTTGTTGTAGTGCTTGCTTGAAATCGGCGATCGCTTGTTTTTCATCAATCAGGATCGGCTTGTTACTTGGGTTGGGTTTGAGTCGATAATAATGATCTACATCAAATAGCCGATACATTAAGGCCGAGAATATGAGAAAAGTGAGCAGTACTGGAACCAAGTAGTAATCAAGCAAAAAAGTCAAACTGCCAAACAAGAGAATAAGCCCTGTGGTGATCAGCATTAAATAAAAAAGGGCAGGGATATAAAATTTTTCTTTTGTTTTGCCATTTATTGGCTGGGGGCGACGTATCAAGTAGAGACCCCAGAAGTAATTTACTATATAAAAGAATAATACTACTAGGAAAAATCCCAAATTGCTTAAATGGTAACCTTTGAGTCCACTATTGTAATCGCTATTGTTGATGAGATAGCTTTGTTCTCCTTCTTGTGGTAAGATTTTGATTATATTTACTAGTTGTTGCCCCCCATTAGGCTCGTATTGTACCACATAGTCAGTAACTAGGGTAGTGGCTATGTTAACTAAAATGCTGAACAATAGTGCTAGCAATATTCCGATTAATACTCCTGGGAAAAGCCATGCACCAGGTTTATTGTTAATTGGTTGATTGTCGCTGTTTACATATTTACTAAGTTCACTATCTTTTCGAGAGCGGTTGATGGCAGTAATGCAGGTTAAAGAAGCCAATAAAAGTGCAAATATTTCTTTTACAGGTTTAACATCAAGCTGTAGTTGATTGAAGTGGGATAAAGTTATTTCATAGGATAAAATACTTCTAATCCATTCCCATCCCCACGGCGGATTAAAACTGAAGCGAGTCGGTGCTTCAGCTAAAATAGCTTCTAAAGTATTCGCTATCGCTAATCCGGCGATGGGAACTGCGGCAATTACAAAAAATAATTGCCATTTATTATCAAAAATAAATAAATTTCTCAGCATAGAAGAGCGAGAAATGAGAGGGAGGAAAACCAAGAATAAGATACCTAAAATAGGTACGCGCAAGTAGTAAATATATTGGTGGAATAAAGCTATAGGCAGCGCTACTAAGAAAACACCTCCTAATAGTAGAGCAATATTAGGAGGTGTTTTGGTTGTCGCTTTTGGATCTTTGTTCATGGGGAATGGGGAATGGGGAATTGAGAATTGAGAATTGAGAATTGAGAATTGTTATATAGCAACCGCAAAGGCAGTTAACAAGGGGCTTAAGCCCCTTGTCCTAATCACCTTGGCGGTTGCTATAACAACAAATGACGTAACTACTGCATTGACTCTTTACTAGCTAAAGAAGCAAGTCCGAAGCAGAGCAAGGCATTGACAACGAGGAAAGCTCTCGCAATCATACCATCTCCTAGCCAGAGCAGACTGGGGTCGAAGAAGGCACTCACTGCCAAACAACTAGCTACACCAAGAGCCGAGCCGATTGCTAACCACTTCCATTGGGGATGTCCTAGTAAGAGAACTACCAACACCAACGGAATCAAGACACTAGCAAATATGGGGTTTAAAGCACTACTGCCCTGAATCGCACTTCCCAATTCAGGAATAGAACTACCCATAACTCGGAATGGCCATTGGGGCAAATCAAAGATATAGAAACCTTTGAGAAAGAACAAGCCACTACTACCACCAATTAAACCACTGGTGAGGAACCAACCCCAACCAAAGGTTAAATAATTCCGCAATAACCAGGCAAGTAGGTAAGAACCAATCACCATTAAAATCTTTGGCAATAAAGCCACTACACCGCCATCAAACCAAAACCGGAGATTCAGGTAGCCGTTATCACTAAGCCACCGGAAGAAATCACGGAAGCTAATTTGCCCTCCCATTGCTAGCTTGACAGCATTACCAGCATCCAGATGTCCCGCACCAAAGTGGTTTAAGGGGTCTTCTTCTACAGTACGGGTCGATTGCTGGAGGATAGCCAGAACTTCATCTGGTTCAGTAATACCAGTGGTTTTGATTAAAGCAGCAACTCCGGCGACGTGGGGAGCAGCCATACTAGTACCCTGATAGCCAGCAAATACTGGTTCACCGGTTTGGGGGTTAATCGTATTTTGCAAAATCTTACCTGCTTCGCTACCTCCAGGGGCTGAAATATCCACACCAGCACCAAAGTTAGAGTAAGGTGCTTTAGCGCCCACTGCATCTATGGCAGAAACACCGATGACGTGGGGATAACGAGCCGGATAGGAAGCGGCATTTTGGTTAGCATTACCCGCTGCGGCAATAATGACGACACCTTTTTGGTAAGCATAATCGATCGCTTCTGCCATCACCTTGCTCTCACCGGCACCACCCAAACTCATATTGATCACATCAGCACCATTGTCCGCAGCAAAGCGAATTGCTTCGGCAATATCGGTAACTGTGCCACCACCGCCAGCACCCAAGACTTTCAAGGGCATAAGACTGGCTTCGTAAGCAACCCCTGCCACCCCGTAACCATTGTTAGTCGATTGAGCAATAGTACCAGCAACGTGGGTTCCGTGACCTTGATCATCAGAGGCATCAACTTGATCGTTAACGAAGTCATAGCCTTTGACAAATTTGGTATTCCGCAAATCGGGAACATTACTGATGCCAGTGTCAATTACCGCTACCGTAACGCCACTACCTTGAGTTTCATCCCAGGCGGATTCAATATTGATATTATGCAGATTCCACTGCTTGTTGTAGTAAGGATCATTTGGTCCTCTAAGGGAGGGACTTACCGTAGAGTTGTTCTGTTCAGAGGAAAGAGCTGATAAGTTATTGGGGTGTGGCTCTGGCAAACCGTAGATATAATTCGGCTCAATAAATTCTGTTTGCTTAGACAAGCCTGACTTTTTCAGAGCCTTGAGCAACTGCTTGTCACCCTCTAAGATATAGATATTGTCAGCGGCAGAAAATTCGCTGTTGAGCCTCGGTTCAAGATTATATTGTTGCGCGATCGCTGCTACCTGTTCTTGTATCTGAGCTGCTGGGATATCTTCCCTGAAGTCCAGTACAATCGACTGATACTCTCCTTGGCTGGCTAAACCTTTAAAGTTAAACAGGGCAAAACCCAGCCCGAAGATGAATAAACACGCTAAGAGAAACTTTTTCATGGCGACCTTATATACCGTTGCGCCTCTATAGTCACTACATTAACCTTATCTTAGTTTATCTATCCAAGTTGGAAACTTTAATTAGGGTCTGCTGAATAAGTCTTTAGCTTTCAGCCGTCAGCTTTCAGCTTTCAGTTTTCCGGATTTTAACCTCGAACATTATTGATTTAACCAGGTATTTACCTGCAATGGTGCAAGGAAATTTGCTGTCGTAACTTCGATTTACCCTATTCGATTTCGTCAGGGTTGATTCCAGCTTCTCGCAAACGCTGAGCCAATCTTTCAGCGCGTTGACTTTCTTGTTCAGCGCGTTGACTTTCTCGTTCAGCGCGTTGACTTTCTTGTTCGGCACGTTGACTTTCTTGTTCGGCACGTTGACTTTCTTGTTCAGCACGTTGACTTTCTTGTTCGGCGCGTTGACTTTCTTGTTCGGCGTCAGTGAGAATCCATTTACCCTCACTGTCGTACCAACGTAGCCACTGTCTTTCTCGTTCCTCATATTCTCCCTGCCATAGTCCCAATCCTAACTGTAAACCT
>JAAHHL010000390.1 GCA_010672185.1 Caldora sp. SIO3E6
TTTGCTGTTGGGTTGTGCTTCTCCTTCAGCTCCCTCAGCTTCCTCAGCTCCCTCAGCTCCCTCAGCTCCCTCAGCTTCCTCAGCTTCCCACCCTTTTTTTCCCTCCTGCCACCTGCCACCTGCCACCTGCCACCTGCCTTCTGACACTAGTCCCTTATAATAAATGATGAACCTTTTACATCCCAACTGAGTCTAAAAAGCTTAGGAAAACAAACTGGTGAGGGAAAACCTGCAGGTGTCAGTTATATCCGCAAAGACATCAAACAATGACCCTGTTGCGACTCAAGAGCGCGAAACCGATATTGAGTTGGTGCTACAATGTCAACAGGGAGACCAACATAGCTTTCGTCGATTGTATCGGCGTTATCAGCAGCGAGTGAGATCAACCCTCTATCAGCTATGTGGTGCTGAAATTTTAGATGATTTAGTACAAGAAGTCTTTCTCCGAGCTTGGAAGGGCTTACCAAAACTGCGTCAGGCGTCTCAATTTTCCACTTGGCTTTATCGCATTTGTTGGAATGTGGCATCTGATCAGCGACGGCAATTTGCTCGACAGCACTCGATTAAATCAGGACTGGATTTAGATACTCAAGCATTGCCTCTATACGACTTAAAAAATTCCCAAACCCCTGATTTGATGCAACTGCACTATCAGGATATGGTGCAGCGGGGACTACAACAGCTGAGTTTTGAACATCGTGCTGTACTGGTGCTCCATGACTTAGAGGATTTGCCCCAAAAGGAAGTAGCAAAAATTTTGGGTATAGCCCTAGGAACAGTGAAATCTCGCCTTTTCCATGCTCGAACATCTTTAAGGAAATATATCATTCAGCAACAAGGAGAAATGCTATGACTCGGTTACCTTCTGATGATCGACAATGGCAAGATTTTCTGCGGCAACATTGCCCTGAACCGCCAGCAGCAAAAGCTGACTTGGAGGAACAACTGATGAGGGCAATTGAGAAGTCTCCACCACCTGAACTGAATCAGCGGTTCTGGGCTCCAGCAATTGTCGCTGGGTTACTGATGGTGTGGAGTAGCTACCGCGCCTTAGTTTTTCTCCCAGAACCATCTAATTCTGCTAATTTAGAAATATTCATAGAAAATAATTGGAATGGGGTGGTGGGGGAAACATCAGCAAAAACCTATAGTAACACTACTGAAGAGGATTGGGTACTGTTAGCCAATACGACACAGTAAAGGCTGGTAATTTATTATTGTTTTTTGGAGATTATTTTATTGGTTAAAGACTAACAATTAATAACTGATAACTCGATAACAAACAACTTCGATAATTTTCACTAACAGTAGTAAATGAGGTCATTTCCATGTTATTACGTCGTGTCTCTATAATATCAGTGTTTTTACTGACCCTAGGAGGGGTGGTTGCTCTGGCTAATCCCAATCCTTGGACTAATTCACAAATGGCTCAAAGCTTTGAGGGTAAACAACCGAACCGTCGCCAAAAGCCAAAATTAACCCAAGAACTTAACTTGACTCCGGAGCAAAAGCAACAGCTAAAGGCAATTCATCAGCAATATAAAGGTCAGATCAAACGACAACTTCGAGAGTTGCGGCAAGCTAAGCAAGAGTTGGGTAAGTTGATGGCAGGTACAGCCCCAGTTAAAGAAGTTCGCCTCCAGTATGGGGAAGTCGCAAATTTGCAACAGCAACTCGGAGAGCTACGCTTTGAAAGTACCTTGGCAATGCGAGAAGTAATGACGACAGAGCAACGCAGCCGCTTTAATCAACTAATGCAAGAGCGGCAGGAAAATTTCGGAGAAAGGCAGCCTCACAGAAGAGGGCATGAGCATTGAAGTTTGTTTACCTCCACGGCTTTGCTTCTAGTCCAGAATCTCGCAAAGCAGTGTATCTACACCAAGCCTTTGCTAACCTAGCAATTTCTTTAGAAGTACCTGACCTCAACCAAGGGGACTTCTCCCACTTAACCATCACCCGCCAGCTGCGTCAACTCGAAGCGATGTTACCAGAAGCTGGGATACCAGTAACTTTGATTGGCTCTAGTTTGGGAGGACTGACTGCTGCTTGGTTAGGGCAAAAGCGATCGCTAATACAAAGGCTTGTCCTGTTAGCACCAGCATTTGGATTTCTCGATCACTGGTTACCCCAACTGGGTGAAGCACAATGGCAACAGTGGCAAGAGTCAGGATATTTGCCAATATATCACTATCGGGAAAAGCGATCGCTTCCCTTACACTACCACTTTGTTGAAGATGCCCGTCACTATCAATCCGAGAAGCTGTGGCGGGTAGTACCGACTCTAATTTTACATGGACTGCACGATGAGACCATCCCCATAGAAGCTAGCCGCCAATATGCGAGGGTACGTTCTTGGGTGCAACTGATAGAACTAGAAAGCGATCACTCCTTAAGCAATGTCATGCCTGAAATATGGCAGGAGATTCAGAAGTTTTGTCACCTAGTGTAGCGCGGTGAACGAAAAAAAGTGTGGGGAGTGTGGGAAGTGTGGGAGGTGTGGGGAGATAGAGAGACAAAGGAAGTGCGATTCGTTTCTAGGTAAAACTGCCTAAACAGATAACCTAGGGAGTGGGTTAAAACCCGCTTAACTTTCGCCAGGATGTAGGTTAGAGTCCTACCCGCCTGGGGTGGTGTGACTCCCAATCTGCCCACACCGAGACGGCTCGGAATCCGTCAGAGTGAAGCTGGGAACAGGGCACAATCAGAGCCAAATCAGATAGGCGCACTGGTGCTAATGGGGAGGCGACATGGGTAAAACAGGTTCTAGAAAAGTGTCTCAGTCTCAAGCCACAATCTGAACATATAATGTGGACTTCATCACCTAATACTCGTTGAGCTTTTTCCTTGGTATCAACAACCCTGAGTAGGTGATAGGCAAATTGAACCACCCTAAATCGTCAGTCAATCAGGCGAAGGAACGAATAAAAACGAGCCATAGGTCTGGGGAAAGGTCGAACCCCCGGTAGGCTAGACGAGTGGATTAACCCCTATGGTTCGGGTAGGACGGTGAGTAATTTCACCGAGGTAATCAGAACAGAAAACGCAGAGTAAAGCATGATTAGGCACGTAAATCTTTATAGTGAATCTTGGAAACAGCTCCCTTGGAAGAAATTCCGAAGGAACCTATTCCGCTTACAACACCGAATCTGGAAAGCTATTCGAGCTGGAGATAAGGCAAGAGCCAAGTCCCTAATGAAGCTTGTACTGAGAAGCCGCGCTGCAAGATTACTGGCTATCCGTCAGGTAACACAACTCAATCAGGGTAAGAAAACCGCTGGTGTTGATGGGAAGAAGTCCCTTAGTTTCAAAGAAAGGTTTGACCTGGAATTGGAACTAGGACAAAATGCCCACAATTGGAGACCCAATAAGCTCAGAGAAATTCCAATCCCTAAAAAGGATGGTTCAATGAGAATCCTGAAGGTTCCCACCATCCGTGACCGAGCATGGCAATGCTTGGTGAAATATGCGATGGAACCAGCCCATGAGGCAACTTTCCATGCCAGAAGCTATGGGTTCAGACCAGGACGCTCGGCACACGATGCCCAGAAGTTCCTGTTCCATAATCTCAACAGCAAAGCCAATGGTAAGGAAAAAACAATCCTCGAATTAGACATCGAGAAATGCTTCGACAGAATAAATCAACGAGACCTCATGGAACGTGTCATAGCACCCGGTAAAGTTAAAACCGGATTGTGGCGCATACTCCAGAAAGGTATCAACCCTGAGTTTCCTGAGCAAGGAACCCCGCAAGGAGGTGTCATCTCACCCCTTCTCGCAAATATTAGCCTGAACGGAATAGAAGACATACACCAAAGTGTCAGATACGCTGACGATATGGTGTATGTTCTCAAGCCAGGACAAAACCCCGACCAAATACTCAAAAAGGTTGAGGGATTCTTAACAGTACGCGGTCTCAACGTTAAAGCAACGAAAACTAAGGTAACAGCCTCGACAGATGGATTTGACTTTTTGGGATGGAACTTCCGAGTTCAATCTAACGGTAAGTTTAGGAGTACTCCCTCAGAGGAAAACTTGAAGACTTTCAATGATAAGGTCAAACACATCATCAATAACTCGAATTATGGTTCAAAGGTCAAAGCCGAAAAATTAGCCCCCATCATCCGAGGATGGCGAAATTATCATCGCTACTGCAAGATGGACGGGTCAAGGCTCTCGTTGTGGCATACTGTCAATAGAGCCTGGAAGGTATTTAACAAGGAAGCTAAACAAAACCGCTTCACAGTCACTCAACTGGTTAAGAAAGCCTTTCCTAGCGTCTCATATTCCGAAAATAAACATGTCAACGTCAAAGGTGAAAAATCACCCTTCGACGGAGATATTACATATTGGAGTCAACGGAACAGCAAGTTATACGACGGTGCTACAGCCAAGACCTTGAAGAAACAGAAGCATACGTGCGGACATTGTGGACTCCCATTTCTGGGAGGAGAAAGAGTACACCTGCATCATGTTGACGGTAACCATTCAAACTGGAAGCCTAAAAACCTGCTTGCAGTACACGAATCTTGCCACGACTACATCCACATGAGCAGGGCATAAAGCCTAGATTATCGGGAGCCGGATGCTGGGAAACCCGCACGTCCGGATCTAACTGAGAGGGGCGGAGCATAATAGCTCCCCTCGACTCAACCAACTGATGATTTTATAAAAACTTTACTCGTTGTAGGGCAAGAAAAAGAGAGTCAAGGAGAAAGGATCTGCTAAGTGTGAGAGGGGTGAGCGAAATAATGAAGTGGACTAGCTAAGTATCGAAAAAATCATCAGTTCTTCTTTGTCTCTCTATCTTCCCATCTTCCCACCCTCCCCACACTTCCCACAGGGTGAACGAAATTTTGGGTGGGACTTCCTAGCTAAGTATCCAAAAATTATCAGTTCTCTCTTCTTCCTCCGCTCCTCTGCTCCTCTGCTCCTCTGCTCCTCCGCTCCTCTGCTCCTCCGCTCCTCTGCTCCTCTGCTCCTCCGCTCCCCACCCTTTTTTTCGCTCACCCCTTCCCACACCCCCCACACTCCTCATCAATCTCTATGGGGTCGATATTCAAAAATAGCCCTTACTACTCCATGATCTGAGGTGCCGTCCTCTTTATGGTTATCCTGGTTAAGATGATCGTTGCTCACCTCCATGCCTTTGAAAGCCCACAACCGCTTGCGAGAGTTATCATAGAATTCTTGGGAAACTAAAATATGGTCTAGTGATTCCCGCAGATTCCGATAAATGTGGGTATAGTAAACGTCGCGATCGCTTCGATACTGTTGTAGTGTAGCTAAGGAATAGAGGTCAACATCACTGCCACCTTTGTTCAAACCGCTGAGAATATAGTTAGGTTGACCGGTGATAATATTGAGTGTATTGCTGTGTTGAGGGTCATTGAAATCTCCAAGGACAATTACCGGCTCATCGGTTCCTTTCGTTTTCTCGGTTAAAATCATCCGTAAGGCAGTAGCTTCGGCTGTTCTTCTAATAGTGGAAATCGAAGCACCGATTGCTTCTTGATGTTGTTTGTAATAGTCCTTATCCTTTTTATACCAGTCTTCCGAACCGATTCTTGTCGGTGATTTAGACTTAAAATGCACCACATAGACTGATATTACCTTGCCATTGTCTCTCGGACGGACGTTGAAGTGTAGAACTGGTCGTGAGAAACTATCAATCTTAACTGATATCTCCGATGTCTGCGGATCTCCACCACCACTTTGTAGGATAAATTTATCCGGAAATTGCTCAATCCACTCCGGTTCCCCCACCAAGATATCCTTGTTCACTGCTCCACCACAGACAATCTTTTGCCCAGAATGTCCCTTTGGGACCAGTAGCTGATAGTTAGCTAGCTCTTTGTGGGCAAAAACATCCTCAATTGCCTCCTGATGCCAAAGCTCCTGAAAACCCCAAACATCTGCTGGATTGTTTACAATTATCGTGCTTGTCCAATCTAGCTTCCGCTGATACGTTTTTGCATCCCACCCATCGGAGTCTGAATAAATCGGCAAACCTGGACGGTTAAGGTTATATAAGTTGAATGTAGCAATAGAAAATTTAGTTCGGCTAGCCACAATACCCTTTCTCAACTGAAATGATTATATATTCAGAAGCAACTTTTCATCCAACAGATACTTAAGCATCAAGTTAAAGACTGGGAATAGGGAATGGATAAATGTAAATATCTCCCTACTCCCTGTTACCTTTTGCTTCAAATCTTAAGATTTTTCCCTTCCCAAACAACAAAAAACAAAGGACAAATAACAAACAACAAAGGACAAATAACAAACAACAAATAACAATTCACATCAATCCCCGTTTAAAACTACGTTTACCGTTGGGAAACACAGTACTCCAATTAGTCTTAGCTTGAGCCAGTTGTTCCTCAGTAACTTTGGCACTAGAAAGATTAGCACCACAAAGATTTGCTCCTTTGAGATTAGCATTGGTGATATGGGCATAACTCAAATCTGCGCTTCGTAGGTCTGCTCCTGCCAAATCCGCATTGTTGAAATAAGCCCTCACCAAAACTGCACCTCGCAAATTCGCTCCTCTTAAACTAGCTTGACCAAAAATGGCATTGGTTATGATCAACTACAGCCCTTGGAACTGTTGGCCTATGATCATTTAGTGCGCTTGCGATCGCCAGAAACGGAACTGGACTCACGCCTCCTTCTAGTCAAGCTCACTGAGGCAGATATTCAAA
>JAAHHL010000391.1 GCA_010672185.1 Caldora sp. SIO3E6
GGAACCATTGCCGGCGCATACGCCACCGGAGACCAGAGGCCCGAAAGATCAGCAATTGGTAGCTGCGCGATTACCTACAGTAGCTACGCGATCGCATTATTTCCAGTTTAGGCAATATCTTGAGAATTGGTGGGTTGGTTGCATGATTCACTATTCTTTGCTATTATCATTAACAATGGAAAAGGTGTGCGCTTATAGCCAGAAAACCTCGCACCGCTAGATGAGATTGTAGGGAGCAAGATACTCCCACTACCACCAAAAACCAAAAACCAAAAACCAAAAACCAAAAACCTAACTATGGCCGGTTCAAGAATGCAAAAGTCTTGGAGTAGAATAACTGGAGTTTTACTTGGTTTCATCCTCTGGGGTACAGCAAACCCGGCATTATTAGCCTTTGGAATTAGTCCCCATCGTATTTTACGAGTCGAAGGCGAGGTTAAAGTTAAGCGAGATAGAAAAAATAGCTGGAATGCTTATCAAGGTCTTGGTCTTAACAATAATCATCGCTTAGTTTTGTCCTCTGGGGCTAGAGTGACAATTTATTGTAGTAATAATCAGATTCGGGAAGTTAGTTCTAGGGGGGGATATCCGGTTTCTGGTATTTGCTCTAGTAACCGAAGCAATAATAGCAATCGTTGCACTATTACTCGCACTCCCGAAGATCCCAACAATCCTTACTTAATCAGTCCCCGCAATACCAAGATTACCGAGTCCCAACCGTTGTTAAGTTGGCATCCTGTGGCAGGGGCAACTAGCTATCGAGTGGAGATTATTGGTGCTGGCTTGGACTGGTTAACTGAGGTTGAGGGCACTTTGGTTAGGTATGACGGAGCAGAAGTGCTGCAACCGGGTTGGTATTATGGGGTGAAAATTACTGCCTATCAAGGGGAAAAGGATATTGCTAATAGTAGTGCTGGTTTCGCCATTTTAAGTGAAGAGGAGAAGCAGCAGTTAGAAGTTGCAGCGAAGGAGTTGGAGGAGCAATTTTCTGAGGGAGAAGTGTTAGCTTTAGCTTTGGTGAGCCTTTACCGAGATTATGATTTATATGATGATGCCATTGAGGTTTTGCAACGGTTGATTAGTGAGGGACAACCAGGAGCAGGAGTTTACCAACTTTTGGGGCAAACTTATTGGGATGTGGGTTTACTTGGTTTGGCAAAAGCACAGTTTGTCAAGGCGCTGGAGGCAGCGGAGGCAGAGGAGAATTGGGCATTACAAGGGAGTTTGCAAGCTAGTTTAGGGGTAGTGACGGATTTGATCGGGACAACTCAGGCAGATTTTCAGGAAGCGGCGGCATTGTTGCAGGAAGCTTTGGTTGTTTATCGTGGTTTAGAGGAATTAACAGCAGAGGAAGCAGCAAGGATTGCTCAGATTGAGGAAAGGTTGGTTGAGGTGAAGGGGAAGATAGAGTAATGGGGAAATTTAGGCAAGGATTGTTCTTAGCTGCTGGGTTTGGGGTGGCGGGATTTTTGGTTTTTATGCCGGAGTTAGCCTGGGGACAGAATCAAGGTTATGTTTTAGTGGCTCAAGGAGAAGATTTAGCAGAGGCAGAAAGACTTAATCAACAAGCATTTCAACTTTACCAAGAGGGCAAATATAGCGAAGCAATTCCCCTCGCAGAAAAAGCATTAGCAATTCGTCAGAGGATTTTAGGACAAGAGCATCCTGATGTAGCTACGAGTCTCAACAATTTGGCAGCTTTGTACGAAAGTCAAGGGAGATATGAAGAAGCAGAACCCCTCTATCGCCAAGCCTTGGAAATGAGGAGACGCATTTTAGAACCAGAGCATCCTGATGTAGCTACGAGTCTCAACAATTTGGCAGCTTTGTACGAAAGTCAAGGGAGATATGAAGAAGCAGAACCCCTCTACCGCCAAGCCTTGCAGATGTATCAACGCATTTTAGGACAAGAGCATCCTCATGTAGCTACGAGTCTCAACAATTTGGCAGGATTGTACAGGAGTCAAGGGAGATATGAAGAAGCAGAACCCCTCTTCCGCCAAGCCTTGGAGATGTGGAAGCGCACTTTAGGACAACAGCATCCTGATGTAGCTACGAGTCTCAACGATTTGGCAGGGTTGTACAGGATTCAAGGAAGATATGAAGAAGCAGAATCACTCTACCGCCAAGCCTTGGAGATGATGAGACGCCTCTTAGGACAAGAACATCCTAGTATAGCTTCGAGTCTCAACAATTTGGCACTTCTGTACAATAGTCAAGGGAGATATGAAGAAGCAGAATCACTCTACCGCCAAGCCTTGGAGATGATGAGACGCCTCTTAGGACAAGAACATCCTAGTATAGCTTCGAGTCTCAACAATTTGGCACTTCTGTACAATAGTCAAGGAAGATATGAAGAAGCAGAACCCCTCTACCGCCAAGCCTTGGAGATGAGGAGACGCATTTTAGGACAAGAACATCCTAGTGTAGCTTCGAGTCTCAACAATTTGGCATTTCTGTACAATAGTCAAGGGAGATATGAAGAAGCAGAACCCCTCTACCGCCAAGCCTTGGAGATGAGGAGACGCATTTTAGGACAAGAACATCCTAGTGTAGCTTCGAGTCTCAACAATTTGGCATTTCTGTACGAGAGACAAGGGAGATATGAAGAAGTAGAACCCCTCTACCGCCAAGCTTTGGAGATGAGGAGACGCATTTTAGGACAACAGCATCCTGATATAGCTGCCAGTCTCAACAATTTGGCAGTTTTGTACAAAAGTCAAGGGAGATATGAAGAAGCAGAACCCCTCTACCACCAAGCCTTGGAGATGAGGAGACGCATTTTAGGGCAAGAGCATCCTGATGTAGCTACGAGTCTCAACAATTTGGCATTGCTGTACGAAAGTCAAGGGAGATATGAAGAAGCAGAACCACTCTTACGCCAAGCCTTGGAGATGAGGAGACGCCTCTTAGGACAACAGCATCCTGATGTCGCTGCCAGTCTCAACGATTTGGCAGGGCTGTACTGGAGTCAAGGGAGATATGAAGAAGCAGAACCACTCTTACGCCAAGCCTTGGAGATGAGGAGACGCCTCTTAGGACAACAGCATCCTGATGTCGCTGCCAGTCTCAACAATTTGACCGTTTTGTACTGGAGTCAAGGGAAGATTTCTCTAGCGATCGCAAACTTTACTCAAGGACTCGCAATTCAAGAAGCCAACTTAGTTTACAATACCTTTGCTGGCTTCGAGCGACAAAAACGGGATTATCTTAAAACTCTTTCTGGCACTACGAATGCCCCTATTTCTCTACACCTCAACTATGTTCCTAACAACCCCGAAGCTGCTAACCTAGCTTTTACTACAATCCTACAACGCAAAGGCCGCGTCCTCAGCTTCTTCGCCAATAGCCTGCAAAACCTCCGTCAAAGCGTAGAACCGGAAGATCAAAAACTGCTGAATAAATTAACTACAGCCTACAGCCAACTTGCTAACTTAATCCACAATCGACCAGAAGAATTACCTCTAGAACAATATAAAGCCCAAGTTGCTTCACTAGAAACAGAAGTTAAAGAATTAGAAGGAGAATTAAGTGAACGTAATAAGAGGTTTCGCCAAGAATTCCAAACCCCCAACAGAGAATCTATCCAAGAACTTATTCCTGCCAATACTGCTTTACTAGAATTTGCCAAGTATCAACCTTTTAACCCTCAAACTCAGGAATGGGCTCAACCTCACTACGCCGTCTACATCCTCACCCCCCAAGGTGAACCCCAAGGCATCGACTTAGGAGAAGCAGAAACCATCGAGAAAGCGATAAAACAATTCCGTGTCGCTTTAGGAAGTCCCAAAACTAGCCAAAAACAATACCAACAATCTGCCCGTAACCTGGATAAACTGGTTATGGAACCAGTAAGAAAACTCCTCGGTGATAGTAAACAGATCTTACTCGCACCCCAAGCAGCCCTTAACCTGATACCCTTTGAAGCATTAGTAGATGAAGAAGAACGCTTTTTAGTAGAAAACTATGCCTTCACTTACCTTACCTCTGGAAGAGACTTACTCAAACTGACCAATGCTAACCCCAGTCAGGAACCACCACTGATTATCGCCAATCCTAATTTTGAAGTTCCCGCTGAGATAGCCTCCCTGGATAATACTATGGTAACTAGGGGAGAAGAAGTAAAGCGATTACCGAGTCGTGTTATTCGCGATATTTCCCAAATTCCTTCCCCCAGTCTCCCCGGTACAAAAGAGGAAGCAGAGGCAATTGGGGAGAAATTAGGAGTCATTCCCCTGATGAACCGCCAAGCTACAGAAGCTGCTATCAAAAACAGCAATAGCCCGAAAATTCTCCATATTGCTACCCACGGCTTCTTCAAAAGTAGCTTTAAATCAGAATTGGAGGAACAAACCTATCAAGATAATCCCCTCCTCCTCTCCGGATTAGTCCTCGCCGGTTTCCGCAAAGAACAAAGTGGCAGCAACGAAGACGGCATCCTCACTGCACAGGAAGTCTCGGCTTTGGATTTAGTAGGGACAAAACTAGTAGTCCTTTCCGCCTGCGATACGGGATTAGGCAAACTCGATACTGGGGAAGGATTGTATAGCTTGCGTCGTGCCTTAGTGATTGCTGGAGCTGAAAGTCAGCTGATCAGCTTGTGGAAAGTGGAGGATAATGCTACCAAGGAATTAATGATAGCCTACTACGACAAACTTCTGGCTAATCAAGGCAGAAGCGAGGCATTACGGCAAACTCAATTAGAAATGCTCAATAGTGAGGAATATGCTCATCCTTATTATTGGGCTGCTTTTATTCCTTCTGGCGATTGGCGAGCAATGGATAATGGATAATTGATAATTGGGAATTGGGAATTGGGAATTGGGAATTGGGAATGGAGAATTGAGAATTAGGGCTTGGGAGAATAAGTAACAAGTAACAAGTAACAAGTAATAAGTAAGAATGAATGCAGCATTTATCCTAGTTTTGGGCATCTGCATCCCTCAAGGTTACCCGGGTTGATGCCAGGTTTTTGAGCTAAGAGATGCAATTTCTTGGGATTTTTTGACTTGCTGCATGATTGAAAGACGAATCTGGTATGGCTTCCACACTTATTCAGCAGACCCGAATTAGGTTTTGGTGCGATCGCATTAATCAAGAAGCGCCTCATTTAGTCTCAAGATCTGTAGTGTGATCGCGTAGCGTGGGCGTAGCGCAAACATCTTGCTCGCTTTTTGCTTCTAGCGAGCGAGACGCTCGCACTACGCCCTTCCGGGATTGAGGGACTAGTGCAGGCAAGATGCTTGTTCCACTAATGAATTATTGGATAAGGATTATATGGGGAGTGCGATCGCTTGCTTTACCGGAGACTACCTTATATGCGCACAACTTTTCCATTATCCTTTAATGGTAGCATAAAAGAAAAGCGACAGGCAAGATGTTAGTACGTTCGCGTAACGAAAATATCTTACTGGCTAATACTTTAAATCCTGCTTGCTGTTGCGGTGTGTTACGCTTCACTTTGTTACGCTAACACACCCTACGATATCTTATCTTCTTGCACCTATTCGATAATTGTCTGTATGGGCGCGACACAGCTAAAAATGTCGAATAGATTTCTCCCTATCTCCTTGTCTTCCTTGTCTTCCTTGTCTCTAAACCATTAGGTGTGTCAGTCCAGTAGGGGCGTAGCATTGGCGCTGGTATATTCCCCATTAAATCAAAGTTTTGTTCCGCCAATGCTACGCCCTTCCGGGATTGAGGGACTAAGACAGGCAGGATGCCTGTTCCACTAATGAATTATTGGATAAGGATGATATGGGGAGTGCGATCGCTTTCTTTACCGGAGACTACCTTATATGCGCACAACTTTTCCATTATTCTTTAATCGTAGCATAAAAGAAAAGCGATAGGCAAGATATTAGAGCCCCGACTTCTCAATTAAATCTGTGAGCAACTGCTGAATCTTCCACAAAGCTTGAAATCCCCGACTTCTTAATTAAATCTGTGATTAACTCAACTTTCCTGGAAAAAGAAGTCGGGGATGAGAGAAATTGAGCGATCGCTATTCTAAAAGGTGCTATAGCTATTCGATTTTACGATAGTGCTGGTGGAGTAGGACAGGCAGGATGCCTGTTCCACAGCTAATAGCTATTAGCTAATAGCTATTAGCTAATAGCTATTAGCTGATAGCTACTCAAGACAAATATCTATCTTCCGCTTGTTGAAAGGTAAATCCTGATTAATCGCCTCAATTTCTTCTTGTTCCATTTCGTTTACCTCACGAATATAGCGACTAAAAATATGGGTAAGACGACGATGATAAAACCGATGGAGACTGTAATTGGGGGTTGCGGGGAAGCCGCGACGTTTTTTATGACGCCCACCAGCACCAGGGTCAAATGTCTGAATACCTTGAGCAATAGACCATTCAATCGGTGTGTAATAGCAGGAATCGAAATGCAGGCAATCGAACTCCTCAAAACAACCCCAATAGCGCCCATAGAGTTGCTCACCCTTATAAAGACAAAAGGACATTCCTACCGGAGACTGGTTATCCCCTATGACAGTTAGGAATTCATCGTGACCATTGGCGGGATGAATTACGATAACGCGCCCTTTGATGAATCGGAATATGACGACCGTCTAACACGCGTTCGCAAATCTATGGCAGCAGCGGGTCTCGATGCGATCTTTGTTACCGATCCGTCAAATCAAGCATGGCTAACAGGTTACGATGGCTTGTCTTTT
>JAAHHL010000392.1 GCA_010672185.1 Caldora sp. SIO3E6
TTAGGGCTTGCTGAATAAGTAACAAGTAACAAGTAACAAGTAATAAGTAAGAATGAATGCAGCATTTATCCGCTGTTTTGGGCATCTGCATCCCCCAAGTTTACCCGGGTTGATGCCAGGTTTTTGAGCTAAGAGATGCAATTTCTTGGGATTTTTTGACTTGCTGCATGATTGAAAGACGAATCTGGTATGGCTTCCACACTTATTCAGCAGACCCTACTTAAAAAAATACAACCGTAACCAAATCCTGCACCAGCTAAACCAAGTTTACTCCAAAGAGTCTTCGGAACTAGATCCTGTGATGGCAAGAATGCAATTTATGTCTCTGGCTCGTGAGGATTGGTAATGTAAAGAAACTGTTTCCTCAATTGGATGTGCGCTAAATTTATGGTACTTTCCGACAATTCTGAGCTGATGCTGTAGTGCGATCGCATTTCGAGATTTAGCTTATTTGGTTTGGGTAATATTGGCGATCGCTTATCCTAGGTTGCGGATAACATACATTGCAATACTGCTCGGATAAGCTCGAATCCCTCTCCCTCGCTTTCTTTCCTCCCACACCTCCCACACTCCCCACACTCCCCACACTCTCTTAACCGAGCAGTATTGACATACATTGAGCCATGCGATCGCGTCATTTTTATAGTATAGTTTTATCATGAGAAAATGTGTGCGCATGTAAATAGGGTTTGCTGCATTAGTAGGTCAGCTAGACCAAACAAGGCTTTCAATATTTTTTATCGTTGAGACTAGAGGTCAAATCAGCCTTTGCCGTCTCTATTTTTTTTACTTGCTCAGAAGCTGTAATTATTGCTAGACAAAGATTGTAGCTAGGGCTTGCTGAATTAGTGCGCAAGCTATACCAGACAAAGCTTTCAGCCGTTAATAAGCCAAGTATTGTACAAGGAAATGTATCAAATGGGCTCAAAAAGCTGGCATTGTTGTGGAAAATCCCTGGGTAATCTTCAAGCTGAAAGCTGACAGCTGACAGCTGAAAGCTAAAAACTGATAGCTAATGACTTATTCAGCAGACCCTAGCTATAGTTGTCACCCCGTCAGCCGGCAATGACCTGGTTTATCAAGCTTTCATCCTGTTTCTTGATATTTCATTGCAGATTGCCACGCCGTTCCTGCTCCTGCTCAATTGCCTCGAAGATGGCACGGAAGTTGTTGGCTCCGAACCCAGTGAAATTCTTTCGTTGAAGGAACTCGAAGAACACCGTGGGACGATCAGTCATGGGCTTGGTGAACATCTGAAGCAGATAACCATTTTCATCAAAGTCAACCATTATGTCGTGCTTGGCGAGCAACTCGATATCCTCTGGGAGTTGGATATCACACACCTGTAGAAACTCGCGCAGGCGCGGGTAGTAACCCGACGGCACTTTGAGGATTGAGACCCCGCGCTCACGCAAAGCCTGCGACGAAGCTAGGATGTCGTCTGTTAGTACAGCGAAATGTTGCGCTCCCGATCCTCCGTGGTATTCAAGGAACTCTTCGACCTGACCCTTGCGCGAACCGGAAGCTGGCTCAATGAGAGGAACCTTGATTCGATCAAGGGAGTCAGCCATCACCACTGACCGAAGCCCCGAAAACTCTGTATGAACGATGGAGTCGTCGATGGAGAAAAATCTATGGAAACCAAGCACGCGCTCATACCACTCGACGAGAGACCCTAAGTCTCCCTCCGGGATATTCAGTCCAATGTGATCCAGCAAACGCCCTCCAACACTGGGCAGAATGTGATCAAGGGGATCAGGATCATTAATGGTAACGAAGCCGGGCAGGAATATCGTACTTTCACCACTTCTCTCGACGAATGTGTGGTTGGTATCACCCACCGTCTTGATAGTAGCGATGACAATGCGTCCATAGGTGTCAACTTGCTCCTGGGGCGGATGAACCGACACTGCACCCGCTGTGATCGCCTGATCATAGGTCGATTTGCATTCGGTCACACGGAAGGCAATATCCCTGACAGCGTCGCCGTGGCAAGCGATATGGGCATTGAACGTATCGTTATCTGGTGGCAGCGCCGACGAAACAATCAGCGTTACCTCCCCTTGCCGGAGCGCATAGGAAGTCCAGGTAGGACTGCCTGTTTCAAGACCTCGGTAGGCAAATAGTGAGAAGCCAAGCCTAGTTTGGTAGAAGCTCGCGGCTTGTTTCGCGTTGCCAACCCAAAGCTCAACGTAGTCAAAACCGACATAACATGAATGGTGTCCAGGCACATTAGTGCTCAAACCTTCAGAAGCTTGGAAACCTTTGACTGGTTGTTCTTGAATTTTCATTGAAACAATTTTCTCGCCAACCTGTGGAGGTTTTTGTTTTTGCAGGACACTATAATACCATGTTTGAAGAACCTCACGTTCAGGTATTAGCGGAAAAACTTTTGAGTCTGCTCTGGCGTAATTATTGAATAATGGGATAGGTGTGTCTGTCTACTAGAATGGCACCCAAGCGATCGCATATTGCCCACTAGCAGGCACAGAGGTAAAATGCTTCTGTAATTATGGTATAATTGGAGTATAGCGGAAGTGTAGGAATTACAGTTGAGGTAATTGATGAAAACTGCAATTTCTCTCCCAGATCCAGTTTTTGAAAAAGCAGAAGCACTAGCACAACAGCTAGGATTGTCACGCAGTGAACTTTACACGAAAGCATTAAAGGCATACTTAAAGAAATACAACCGTAACCAAATCCTGCACCAGCTAAACCAAGTTTACTCCAAAGAGTCTTCGGAACTAGATCCTGTGATGGCAAGAATGCAATTTATGTCTCTGGATCGTGAGGATTGGTAATGTAAAGAAACTGTTTCCTCAATTGAATGTGCGCTAAATTTATGGTACTTTCCGACAATTCTGAGCTGATGCTGTAGTGCGATCGCATTTCCAGATTTAGCTTATTTGGTTTGGGTAATATTGGCAATAGCGCGATCGCTTAACATTTACCTTATACCAAATCCGGTTACAATAGAGCCGTTTTGAGCAAACTGCGAAAACCCTGTAGAGACGCGCCTGCCGAAGGATGCCCGTAGGGCTGTTGGCACGTCTCTACAATCTGGAAATAACGGGGATATCGATACCGGATTTGGTATTATCTTTCATCCTGCACTACCAAATTCCACAGCACATTAATCCCCCTGCCTGTATACTCGGAATCCTGGTGCTGCTCAATCCATTGAATGAGAGCAGGGGTAATTTCACCAGAATTCTTAACCAATTGCTTTAACACACTAGCAGCCAAGAAGCGCATAAATGTATCCTTATCTGTGAGTAGCGCTAGTAGTGCTTTATGTACTTCCTCAGAATCCTTGCCCAATTTAACTAACGCCTCAGCAGTCTGGAGACGCATTTGTTGATCATCATGTGTGAGTAGCGCTAGTAGTGCTTTATGTACTTCCTCAGAATCCTTGCCCAATTTAACTAACGCCTCAGCAGCCTGGAGACGCATTTGTTGATCATCATGTGTGAGTAGCGCTAGTAGTGCTTTATGTACTTCCTCAGAATCCTTGCCCAATTCACCCAACGCCTCAGCAGCCAAGATGCGCATTTGTTTATCATTATCTGTGAGTAGTGCTAGTAGTGCTTGGTGTACTTCCTCTGAATCCTTGCCCAATTCACCCAACATCACAACAACCTCCATGCGCACAAGTTCATCTTCATCTGTGAGTAGCGCTAGTAGTGCTTGGTATACTTCCTCTGAATCCTTGCCCAATTCACCCAACGCCATAACAGACAAGATACGCATTGGTTTATCATTATCTGTGAGTAGCCCTAGCAATGCTTGGTGTACTTTCTCTGAATCCTTACCCAATTTAACCAACGCCTTAGCAGCCGAGATACGCATTTGTTTATCATTATCTGTGAGTAGCGCTAGCAGTGCTTGGTGTACTTCCTCTGAATCCTTACCCAATTGAGCCAATGCCCTAACAGCTTCGATACGCACCGGTTGATTCTCATCTTTGAGTAACCCTAGCAGTGCTTGGTGTACTTTCTCTGAATCCTTACCCAATTTAACCAACGCCTTAGCAGCCGAGATACGCATTTGTTTATCATTATCTGTGAGTAGCTCTAGCAGTGCTTGGTGTGATTCTTCAGAATCCTTACCCAATTTACCCAACGCCTCAACAGCCGAGATACGTACCTGTTGATTCTCATCCGCCAGTTGCTCCAGCCGCATCTCAATTACCGCCTCTTTTTCCCCCAATTTTGCCTGATATTCCCACAATTGCTCTTCTTCAACCTCATCTCCAACAGCCTTCACCAATTGCAATGCTTGTTTCTCAAACCTACTTTCAGACAAACTGCAAAGCGTCTTCATAGCCTGATAACAGATGCTTTCACCAACCAACTCATCCTCACTAGTCTCCAATGCCACCAACTGTTGCAAAATATCCTTAACCAGATCCTCATCAGCAACCTCGATATCCTCCGCCAAACAGCTACCAGCAAAGAAGAGATTACGATGCAGCCAAGGTTCATAAGCTGTATCCCGTTCTAAAATTGCCTTGAGCACCTTTGTCGCCTTTTTCGGTTTTTGCTGAGCAATCAGCAAAAGCAACACTTCTCGCCAGTGAGGATTGTGGAGATACTGCTGTATATGCTTCAGCACTTTCTTAAAATTATTATTCTCCTGAAGGTAACGAATTTCCTCGGCTGCCAGGTACTCTTGAAAAGTCTTGTGGACAAAAGCATAATAGTCTTGCCCTTGTTCATTTAACAAACCAGCTCGATTTTGCACTAACTGCACAAAGCGTTTAGCCTCTTCCTTGGCTTGATAAAGCTCCAACTGTTTCTGCTTAGCAATAAACTTACCTAACTTGGAAATTAGCTTATCCCGTTCAATCAGCGTACCACCTTCCTTATCCTCCGTATCCCCTTGGCAATGAATCCAATAGGCAAGGCGTTGCATCAAGCGCTCCAAGTCATCCCTGGTAAGATACTCTAATTGCCAATGCTCATCTACATCTTTCCTCTTTTCCCAATTAGTTAACAGAGTTTTCACTGCTCGGTCATAGAGTTTATAGCGCTTTCTCGGTAAATACGCTTCATAACGATGAATTAGAGCAATAATTGTCAGCAGCAGAGGATTTTGTGCCAACAGCTGAATTCTCTGCCGCTCCTCCAACGCTTCCTTAAGACTATCCTTACACCGTTGGGCTTCCTTAGGGTCACGGATGCGGCTGTTGTACCATTGTTCAATAAATAGCTGAATTCGCTCTTGGTCAAACTTTTGCAGCCAGTAGTGAGGAAATTCGGTAGTGTGGAAAAAATCCCGGCGGTAACCAGCGGGACGAGAAGTAATAATTGCTCGATTCTGCTGGAATTGTCCCAGGAAACACCTAATTTTGTCTACTATTTCTTCCCGCTTAGCTGGGTTCGCCACCTCATCTAAACCATCTAATAAAATTAAGGCTTTTCCTTCCTTGAGCCAATGTTCAAAGAAACCTACTGGCAAGGTTGCTATGCCTAAAGTCTTTTGAGCAAACTGCTCGATAAAATCCAAAATTCCAATATCTGGCACTCGCGCTAAATCCCGAATCCGCAGTAAAATAGGTAACCAATCCACCTGTGCTGTTAATCCCAACTTTTCTGGCTGCTTCCGTGCCAACATTACGGCAAAGTAGCTCATTAAAGTAGTTTTACCAATACCAGGGTCTCCCAGGATGACTAATTTCTTAGCTGTAGTTTGATTTAACAACTGTTCTGCAGAAAACTTTCTACCTTGCCCCCAACCAGCAGAGGGCATTAGCGTAGCGTTAGCGACGTAAGGAGCGTCAGCATTTGGATTGTATCCCTTGGGTTTTATCAGTGAATTATCACCTAAATGCTTTGCCCTTACATCAGGAATAATTGGATTGGTCGTAGCCTCTTCCTTCACTTCCGGCATAACAAAAATTTGTTCTAGCCGCTCCGATTTTTCCTTCTCTTGCCCTTCAACGGCAATCCCGGCAAATTTAATATCATCAAAATAGATAGCCAGTTGCCGAAAATAATCCTCTTTGGCAACTTGAAATTTGAGATAAGTACTGGTTTTTTCGAGATAAGCTTTAGTAAATACTTCTAGCCAAGGTTCCAGCCTATCTGTTGTATATTTTCCCTTTAAATGTTCCTTAGCTACTTGCTGGAAAACTCTTACCAAATATTCAACCTTAGGAGTACCAGCATCCGTTAGGGGTTTTTGCAATTCCTGTTGAACCGTCGTTTCCTGAAAGAAGTGCTCTAGAAACCTAGGTAGAGCATCCGGGGAGCAACGGTAAAATAAACGCTGATTCTGGGGCAGCTTTTCCTCCCATTCCTGAGTTGCCAGCAATCCCCCCTGCAAAGCCTTCTGCAAATCCGAGGGATTTAACTTACTGTTGACTTTCTCTAACAGTGCCTTCGATATATTTGCCGTTACTGGCTTTAATGCACTCCCGCCAATCCCTGCTAATAGCTCCAAAACCATACCTGATTTTTTTAGTTTCCTTAAGAACTATTATGGCTTGCTTTTCGAGGGAATAGGGAGGCTATATCATTTACAACCGGATGTGCTGTATCTCAATAATCCGAATACTTAGGGTCTGCTGAATAAGTCATTAGCTATCAGTTTTTAGCCCCAACTCCCTCTGCTAGAGCAATGCCCTTGGGTTCTCCTGGTGGTTTATGGATAGCCAAAGGCAGTTCAGGCTCAAATCCTTTC
>JAAHHL010000393.1 GCA_010672185.1 Caldora sp. SIO3E6
CTCCCCATCCTCCCCATCCTCCTTATCTCCCTCAGCTCCCTCAGCTCCCTCAGCTCCCTCAGCTCCCTCAGCTCCCTCAGCTCCCTCAGCTCCCTCAGCTCCCTCAGCTCCCTCAGCTCCCTCAGCTCCCCATCTCCCCATCTCCTCATCTCCCCATCCCCGCGTCTCCTCATCTTCCTGTAATAAAAGACTGACGAGGTTACGGTAGATTGGTTCGATTTTTTCTTGGAAGGAAAAGCGAACCTCAGGGCTCATGGCAATTAGATCACTGCGGAGGGATTGTAGAATATTAAAGGCTTGTTGATTAGCTGCGATCGCGTTGGTAATTTCTCCTTTGTTAGTCAGCACTCGTGTTAACTGCCATTGCCATTGGTAGGCAAGATCACCAGCATTGATGCTTTGGGTGAGTGCTAGAGCTTGTTCGGTTAGGTTTTGAGCTTCTTGCCATTGCTCGGCTTGTTCGTATAATGTTCCTAAATTTCCCAAAGCTAAGGATTCTGCTCTTTGGTCTTTTAAAGTATTTGCCTGTTGAACAGCTTGTGCTAGTAGTTGGGCAATAGTGTTGGTTTTTAGTTGTTGGTTGTTGGTTGTTGGTTTTTGGTTAATGGCTGAGGACAACTCGATTAAACTAGTGGCAAAGTTAACTTGGGCATAGATGGCATCTCGACTAAGGGGTAAGTCAGTGAGGTTGGCTTGAATAGTAGGGATTATTGTTTGAGCTTGGGTGAATTCTTCTAGATGAATCAGCAACTTGAAGTAATTAAGTTGTGCTTCTAGTTGGCTCAGGGGATTAGTGGCAGTTTCCGTTGCCTGTTGATAATACCCTAAAGCTACTGCTGTTTCTCCCAAACCTCGTGCAGTATTGCCTAAGCTAACTAGGGTAGTACTGATATCCCGCTGAGAGTTGAGCTTTTGGGCAACTGCTAAACTTTTTTCTAAGACTTGCTGAGATTGTTGGAGATTACCGATAGTTTGCCAAACAAGTCCTAGGTTGTGCCAACCTGTAGCTTTTACCGGGGAATCTGGTTGGGCTTGGAGTTGTTGCTGTACTTGTTCTAAAATTCTTTGAGCTCGCTGAAACATACCCAAGCTTTGCAAAGCTTGTGCCTGATTGATTTTACTTCCTAATACTCCCCTTTCATCGCCAGCTTGAGTATAGGTGTTTTCCGCTTCTTGCCAAGTTTTGAGCGCTCTTTCGGTTTTTCCAGTAGCTAGTAGCAGGCTACCTTGGGTATTCAATGCTTGAGCAAGGATACCGAAATTAGGTTGAGTTTGCAGTAAGTTGAGGCTTTGGTTAATGGCAGCTGTTGCCGGTTCCCATTGTCCCAAATTTTGATAAGCTAAGCAGAGGTAGTTTAAACTGAGGGCTTGATTAAGGAAATCCCCTGCTTGTTGGTAAGCTTGGGCTGCTCGTTCCCAAGCGATCGCAGCTTCAGTAAAACGTCCAGCATCATAGTTAGTTTTGCCTTGGATAAGCAAGGTTGATGCCTCAGTTACTGGGAGATTTTGGCTACTTTCCTTAACCTTTTCTTTGAGCTGAGGCTGTGCAGTTACAGGAGTAACCTGCTTGACTACCAAGAATGTGAGTAAGACCAATCCCAGAAACAAGAGTCGTTTACTATAGCCTTTTTTCAACCATTTCATAACTAGTGCCGTGACACGACTAAAAATGTAGGTTGGGTGGAACAAAGTGAAACCCAACGCAGCACACAAGGCGTATTGGGTTACGAAGAAAGCTACACCCAACCTACTTATTCCATCATTTTAGGTGTGCCACGGCACCAGTGGACTGGCAAGGTTAAAACTAGGGGTAAAATTTTTTTGACATATAAGCCAAAAATTTCCCCACAATTTTAAGCTTCGACTTTTCTAAATTGCTTAACTGTTACCCTATCACGTTTTCCTCAAACAGTGGGATAGGTTCGTGCAAACATAGGAGTATTCTTTTGGTTAATGCCGCTTTATACAAATCCAGGTTTACTATCCCCTTTATCATCTCTCTCCCTACTCCCTGCTCCCTGCTCTATCGCCCTTTGAGATAAAGGGGGTAACAGACCCGGATTTGGTATTAGTAGTAGCAGTTATCAAAAAATTGATTTATTCTAGATGTAGCGCTACGCGCTGGACAACAAATAGCAGTAAGCTGTGATTAAATTGTAGGATGTAGGAATATCCTAACCTAAGTTTGTAGTGCTATAGATACTTGAATACAGTTATTTTTAGAGGCAATATTTGCAAGGTCTATAATGATTGGTTGCCTAAAATTATTTGTTTTTTTTACTCTAGGACTTATTTACATAGCTCTCTTGGCATCCGAGCCTGGAGCAGCGATTCTCTTAGGCGTAGTTGCCATTATAGGGTACATTATTTGGTCAAAGCAGCAAAAGATAAGAGCAGCAAAAAGGGCAGAAGAAAAGCGTAAAGAGGCAATTATCTTAGCGCGACAACGAGAAGATTTGTATGTCTATGACTCGTCTATCCGTCCCTCCGACAAACGATCAACAAACAACATTTTTGAAAACCCCAGAGAGTGGGCAGAATCAATCCAAGAGCGTTATGATATAGCTAAAAAGCACATACGAGATGCTGAATTAGTACTTAATGACGATATTGACAAATTTAGTCAATATAGGAATCAACTCCAGTCCGAACTAATACCAAAGTATGAAGCCGCAATTAGACCGTTTTTTCAAGAACTACGTCTTATCGATAAAAATATCCCAACTCCCAAGGAGTTAAGAGTTGCTCTTGATTTTGTCTATCCCAATGATTTGCAACCTGATGTGATTCATAAAGATTTAAACAGGGTATATCAAGGTTTTTCCCGAAGTTTAGCAAATACTTTACAGGGAAAAGATTTGACAAAGCTACAAGGAGGTGATAGGACATCCATTGCTATCGCTGCAGCAATGAGTACAATTTTCTATCTCTTTACTGCGTCCCAACAGCGCACAAAACTTGAGAAGCTGCAAGCAGATGTTGATTTAGTATGTGAGCAAATTAGCGGAGCTATCAAAACTTATGGAAGAGCTGCAGAAGAAATTAAGCACACAAAGTTAGTTCATGAAGTTGCCCGAAATTATATGCTGCCCCATCTAGATACTGTGTTGCAGCTATCTTATCAAGGAAATAAATTTTCTGAATTACAAAAAACAGAAAAAAAAGCTGTTGAAACTTGCTACAGAGGAGGGGAAGCATTAAAGCAAATTATGGGACAAGAAATAATCACATCTATCAATAGGAGTAGTTAGTAAATTATGGACGATCAAATTGTACCAAATAGACCTTATGCAGAACTTGTTCAAACTCCACTGATTTCAGAATATATTAATTTGGCTTTTGAGCTAGTCCCCCTGGTTGACAAGGGATTAGACTTGGCTAAACAACTTAATGAGGAAAAGACTAATCGATTAAAAATAAGAGAAAATGCGGAGGAGCGACGTCTAGTAATTGAGCGTCGAATGGATCAATTAGATGCTGAGTTGAAAGCAGATTTTGATAATAATAAAAATGTCATTGATGCCAGTATGAGGGCTTTTGAGAAACTGATCGAAGATGGTCATATTGAGCAGGCTATGGTCTTGCATGAGCGAATTATTAGCAGGCTCTCAGGTAGGGTGAGCATTGCTGCCGATAAGTTCAATCAGAACAATCCCAATGGACAGGTTAAATTCTATACCACTTAGGTGTGATTGTAGATTTTTTAGGGTGGGTTTCACTATCGGTTCAACCCAGCCTACATTTAAGGAACAGAGAAATTATAGCGTTTCTTATTTTTATGAGGTATAGTGTTAAATTTAAAAGTCTCCCCTTCTAACTCAAAGTCCCCTTCTAACTCAAAGTCCCCCTTGCTAAGGGGGATTTAGGGGGATCCCAGATGTACGGAGTAGTCTTCTCCATTCCCAACCAAATATGTCCTCGTTTATTGGTCACAGTTTAACTGCTGTAACTATCGGTATTGCTTACAATTCCCCCAGGCAACCACCTCTGTATCGTTTTGGTTGGTATTTCTGGTTAATCGTAATTTCTTCTTTCCCAGACCTAGATCATTTTATCCCTTGGTTGCATCAATCAGCACACCAACAGACTCGCATTACCCATTCCTTAACATTTGCTCTGATTTTCCCTATTTGCACCATCTTGCTCCTAACTATTAAGGGAGTTAGGGGAAGCAAACTCAAACTGTATAGTTGGCAAGTAATCTTAGCTGGTCTTTCCCAAATTTTACTCGATTTGTTAGTGGGAGTAGTTGGCATACCGTTGTTTTATCCCTTCAGTAGGCAAAACTTTAAACTTCCTTGGGGTATTTTGCCTAGCGCGGGAAAACTAGACCTAAGCAATTATTACTTATATCGCAACCTCTTGATTGAGATGGGGGTGCTGTTACCCATATTATCCTTAGTTATCATTATCCGTTATCGTCTTTTGCAACAACGTCAGATGCAAGTTGCCCTCCTTGGTTTACCTGGTATTTCAGCCTGCTTTATGTTTTGGGCATATAATCTGTCTCGGTAGTGCAAGAAGGCAGGAGGCAGGAGGCAGGAGGCAGGAGGCAGGAGGCAGGAGGGAAGAAAGCTTGTGTAGTAAGCTTTTTCAGCGTTGTTAACTGGTTACTTATTTCCATGCCCGCCGCACTAACTATAGCAGGTATATTAGCTAAGGAGAGCAAGAAAACTGGGAAAGAGGAGATAAGGAAGACATTCCCAATTCCCAATTCCCAATTCCCAATTCCCAATTCCCAATTCCCAATTCCCAATTCCCAATTCCCAATTCCCAATTCCCAATTCCCAATATGGCAGCTAAACACGTATTCGTTTTTCTAGAGCTTTTTGAGCGTGAAGGGGGTATTCAGTCTTATATTAAAGACGTTTTGCAGGCTTATCAGTCCCTAGCACTTGAGTCTGGTAGTAGTGCAGAGGTGTTTTTACTCCGGGATAGTCCGGAATGCGACAATTCCTTGGCAGCTTACCCTCTGAAATTTCATTACCTGAAAACCCCAAATCAGATGCTGGGGCGTTTGAAAATGGTACTAGCATTAGGGCGCTGTTTCTGGCAACAACCTCCGAGTCATGTTTTTTGCGGCCATATTAAACTAGCTTTACTGATTATGGTACTCTGTAAACTCAGAGGTATTCCCTACACGGTTTTAACCTATGGTAAAGAAGTCTGGAGTCCTTTACCCAAGCTAGAACGGCTAGCTCTTACTTCAGCAACAGGAATTTGGACAATCAGCCGCTACAGTCGCGATCGCCTTTGTGTTGCTAATGACCTAGACCCCAATAAGGTGAGGATGTTACCCTGTGTTGTGGATGGGCAAGCTTTCACTCCTGGCCCAAAGTCACCAGAACTAATGGTAAAATACGGCTTAGCCAATGCTAAAGTGCTGATGACCGTAGCGCGGTTATGGTCTGGGGATATTTATAAAGGAGTAGATGTTACCATTCGGGCAATCCCTGCGATCGCTAAAGTTATCCCCAATGTTAAATACTTAGTCATTGGTCGTGGTGACGATCAACCGAGACTAGCTCAATTAGCTCAAGATTTAGATATTGCTGAGAGAGTCATCTTTGCTGGTTTTGTGCCTACACCTGAGTTAGTAGAACATTACCGCCTTGCTGATGCCTACATTATGCCTTCCCAAGAAGGTTTTGGTATTGTTTACCTAGAGGCAATGGCTTGTGGTAAGCCGGTGTTGGCTGGTGATGCGGATGGGTCTGCTGATCCCTTACAGGATGGGCGTCTCGGCTGGCAAGTTCCCCATCGAGACCCCGTAGCTGTTGCCTGTGCTTGCATTGAAATTCTTCAAGGTGGAGAGCAACGCTGTGATGGTGTATGGCTGCGAGAGCAGTGTCTTGCTTCCTTTAGTAAAGATGCTCTTACCCAAAGATTAAAACAGCTTGTGGAAGAAACTGTTACCATTACCAACTAGTGGGAGGCAGGAGGGAAGAAAACTTGTAAGGGGCTCCCAATTTAATTTTCTGCTACTATCTTTTATAGTGGGATGCTTCCCAATTCCCAATTCCCCATTCCCCATTCCCCATTCTCAAATGCAACTTATTAAACAGCAATACTACTCGACCGAGGAATATTTAGCATTAGAGGAGGAAGCTGATTACAAAAGCGAATACATTGACGGTGAAATCTTTCCTATGGCAGGTGGCTCTACTAATCACAACCAAATAGCACTCAACTTCAGCACAGAACTAAATTTTGCCTTCAAAAAACTTGACTATCGAGTATTTATGAGTGATGTGCGTTTGTGGATACCCCAGTGGCGCATCTATACCTATCCCGATGTGATGATAGTGGCTGGAGAACCGGAATATCACAATAACCGCACCGATACGATTACCAATCCTAAGATAATTATAGAAGTGTTGTCACCATCAACTAAAGGATACGACCGTAGCAAAAAGTTTGAAAAATACCGCACAATTCCTACCTTTGAAGAATACTTGTTAATTGACCAAAAAAGGATTTATATTGAACATTTTTCCAAGATGGATCATAAGAGCTGGTCGTTTCGTGACTATCATGAATCTGAACAGGGTGTTACACCAAACATAGAGCCAAAGGCAATCTCCCTCTCTTCTGTATCCTTGGAAATTTCTTTGGCAGATATCTATAACAAGGTTGACTTTGAAGAATTAGACTCAGAAGCTATACCAGAAAGGTGAATGC
>JAAHHL010000394.1 GCA_010672185.1 Caldora sp. SIO3E6
GCATCTCTTAGCTCAAAAACCTGGCATCAACCCGGGTAAACTTGGGGGATGCAGATGCCCAAAACAGCGGATAAATGCTGCATTCATTCTTACTTATTACTTGTTACTTGTTACTTGTTACTTATTCAGCAAGCCCTTCCTACTAAACTCTGGTAGTCATTGACACCCAAGGCATGGAACCAGTTACCATCCCCAAAGCCAATACTAGTAGCAGTAGTAGCAGTAAAAGCTGCTGGGATATCTAACCGAGCATTGATACCAAAAATTATCCCTGCTGGATTCATCAAGAAGAGGTTGGAGTTACCACCAGTAATCTCAATTAAGCCATTAATAATCGAAGGTTGACCCCCAACTACCCGTCCCAGGATATTGTGAATTTGGGGATTAGAGATAAAGTTAGCTATTTGTCCCGCATCTAAGCCAAATTGCTCAAAACTGTGGAACAGATTTGTTCCTGAGGGAGTGCCATCGCCAATATTAAACTGGTTTCCCTGAGGAGTAACAATTGTGCCGGTGCCGTCATTAGCTGGGGTAATTTGTTGAGCTTGTACTTCCGTTGCTAGTGAAAAAGGAACCGCTGCTGTTAGGCAAACAAGAGAAGATAGCCAGCTAGAAGGCAACTGAGCAAATTTCATAGTTTAATATTGCTTTAAGAAAGATAGCTTACAGTTTTCCTGAGGAATAAGGATATTAAAATAAAATTTGCTTACCCTCTATTCTGCTATCAGTCAATTCACCATAATTTCGCCGCTATTTCCTTTTTTTTGTAAAACTTCACAGTTCAGTTATTATTTCCAATAGGTAGTGGAGTAAACAAGCGTAGGATATTGAGCAAAGCATTGATCGGACCACTAAACCTACCAGCGTAATCTAACCTTTCTGCTCTACCACTCCTAGGTACATAAATTACGTCTCCTTCCTGAATCTGGTGGTCATCAGTCAGACTGCTCAGATCCACTTCCTGCTCCTCGACAATACCTTCTTCATTCACACGAATAAATATTACTTCCCCTAGGTCAGCATCGACGGTCGGTCCACCGGCGATCGCTACGGCACTAGACAGGGAACTTTCTGGGGTGACCTCCACTTCTCCCGGACGTTTTACTTCTCCTGCAACCCTAACCCGGACAGTTTCCGGTGCTAGAGTAGATCTCGCCAATAACTTGGGGTCAAGGTTCGTATCTGCTGCTAGCTGAGGCACAAAAATCGAGTCTCCGTCCTGCAAAAGAAGATCTTCGACAGCAGCAGGTGAGCGGAGAGACTCCCAAAAATTGATAGCGGTGGTGACGGATCGACCATTAGCAAGAGAGCGCCTTAAAACAACTTGACTAATATCTGCTCTGCGAGTGGCTCCCCCTGCTGCAATCACTGCTGCACTCACTGTTGGTAATCTTCTATCGCTGTTACCCTGGTTGTTTCTACCAAGATTTGTAGTTAAACTATTGAGTTGAACTGGTCCTGGACGCTCTACTTCTCCAGCGACATTAACAACGATTGGTCTTAAGCTCTCTAAGGCAACAGTGACTACAGGATCTACTAAATAATCCCTTTCTAGGAGTCTAGTTAACTCTTGTTGGATTTGAGCCGGAGTTTTGCCAGCAGCTTTAAAGCTACCAATCAGTGGCATGGTAATATTCCCATCTGGTAGAATCACCTCCAGTAATCCAGTGAATTCTTCAAAACCAAAGACATTAATTTCTAGGCGATCGCCTGGACCGAGAAGATACTTGCGAAATGTATTGGAACTAGGATCTATAAATTCTGATTCAGCCAAAGGGAAAACTTCCTGCTGAAAATTTGCCAATTCTGATTCAGCAGAAAGAGAACCTTCCTTTTCAACAAAAATAGGTATTTCCGCCACAGCAGGTAGGGTCAGTACTGAGGACAACATCAGCGTCACCACAACTGATTGATTAATTTTCAAGTAATTTTTCAAGTAATTACTCATATCATGTTCAAATTTCAAGATTCCTCAGTACCACTAACAACAGTTGCTACAGCTTGTTCTTGGTTAGTAGGAGTCTTCAATCCATACTGTTCTTTGGTGTAGTAGAAGTAGCTATCAGGTTCATTTTTAATGATGACACCATTAGCTACTAAACCTAAGACATTCTGACCTGATTGTGAAAGAAACTCTTTGGCTGCTTTAGCGCCAGCAGAGTTGACTACCCGAGGTCGAACTACCAATAAAATGCCATCAGTCATTTTGCCCAAAATCGGAGCATCGGCAATCCCAGCCAGAGGGGGAGTATCAAAGATGACTGAGTCATAGTTGTTGGAAAAATCTTCTATTAATGAAGCCATGCGTTTGGAGTCCAGAAGAGCAACAGGGTTGGGAGGTATGACTCCAGAAGGAAGCACATCCAGTCCCGGCATCACCGTCTGTACCGTAGTATTTAATTCAGCTTCACCTACAAGAATATTACTTAAACCCACTGCATTCGTCAGCTGCCAGATATGATGCTGAGATGGTTCGCGCATATCCCCATCTATTAGCAAAACTCGACGTCCTACTTGAGCCATTGCTGCCGCCAAATTAGCACAGACGTCGGATTTTCCTTCCTTAGGAACAGAACTAGTAATTACAATCGCTTTAAGTGGCTTATCTGAACTGAGAAACTTTAGATTAGCTTGCAGCATCTGATAGGCTGCACTGAGGGGAGAATGGGGTAGATCTCTGACAAGAATCCTCGGCTCACTCCCTTCTACCTCTCCTAAACGCTTGCGAGTTCTCCTAGATTTACCGTAGACAGGAATAATCCCTAGTAGGGTATATCTGAACAGTTCTTTTGCTTCTCTGACATTTTTAACGGAGCCGTCGATCAAGTCCAGCAAGAAAGCAACGGCAAGACCAAGGAGAATACCCATAATACTGCCCGCTGCTATAACTAGTTTTTTCTTAGAAGCAATGGGTTTTTCTGGTTCTGTAGCGTAGGAGATAATATGGGCATTACCCACATTTTGATTTTCCGCTACTTGGGCTTCTTGCAGCTTGCCTTCAATAACTTGGTACGTAGACTGCGCTATCTGTAGCTCCCGCTCTTTTTCTCCCAACTTTTGTTCTAGTCTAGGAAAGGATCTAGTTTGTGCTTTGTAAGTAGCTCTTTTTTGAGATAGAGCAGCTAGCTCACTAGCTAAACCCAAACGCTTTGCCTCCAAATTGGCATAAGCATGGATTGTTTCCTGTCCATTCCTAGAAAATTCCAAATTCTCTAAAGCTTGAATTTGTCCAGAAGCGAGGGTGATAAACCCTGGTTTATCACCTAGTACCAGTCTAATTTGTTGTTCCAGTAGAGCCCTCAAATTAGTGGCTTGACGCTCTAAATTTTTGATTTTTGGGTGTCCCGATTTGTAGCTAGCACGTTCCATTGCCAGCTCACTCATTGTATCTTTGAGTTGTATACGTAAATTTTGGACTACTGTCGATTGACTCAGTGTACTAGCAGCTACAGCCTCCTCTGGACTCAAACCGACTTGCTGCTCTACTTCTGCTACTTGAGAACTGACATTGGCCAATTCAGCTTCCTTTTGAGTGATTTGCTGGTCTAATATGGCAATAGTTCTGATTGTTTGAGTTGCTTCATCCACCAGGGATACAACTTTGTTCTCTTCTTTGAATTTACGTAAATTTTCTTCTGCTAGCCTAACCCTCTGTTCAATTTTCGGTACTTGCTTTTCCAGAAATTCACGAGCTGCTACCGCTTGAGCACGATTAGTCTCTATATTGTTTTCTATGTAACCATCCATTGTGGTGTTAACTATTGCTGCAGCGAGTTCTGGATCATCAGACTTGTAGGTAACATCCAAAACATCTGTCCCAGCTACAGGTTCGGCAGTGAGACCTTTCAATAGTTTTTCTGGAGCTATCGGCTCACCCTCTTCATTCCGCAGATCCAGCTTCTTCACTGTCTTTTCGGCAATAGGTCGGGAGAGAACTACCTGTGCTTGTGTCGCTAAGGGTTCGCTCTTTGTTGTCAGTCCTTTGAGTCGTCCTGTTTCATCCAAGCCTTCCAATCCTGTCAACGCACCTGCAGATCGGTCTTCTTTGAGCAGAAGCTGACCCCCTGCCTTATAGACAATTTCTTCTCGAGAAGTAGATAGAACCGCAAGGGTAACAACCATGGCAGAAACTGCCACACCAGGTAACCAGCGTCTTCTAAGAACCAGCCAGTACTTCTTGAAATCTAGTTCTTCTGAGAATCCTACAGATTCCATGAGGTTAATTACAAAGGTTCAGGACTAACAGGGATTTATCCTTAACCACAACTTGGTATAAGGTAGATTACCTTTAACTATAGAATATATTTGACAATTTGAAGCATTGATGGGCTCTAAGGATTGTTAAGCTGTTGCACATAAAAGCTGAGGAAGCTGAGGGAGCTGAGGGAGCTGAGGGAGCTGAGGGAGCTGAGGAAGAAGAATACAATTTTTCTGACCCCTTGGGTCTTTCCATATATAGGGTCTTTTTTAGCCCTCAAACACCATATATAGGGGTTGACAAAATGCACGACTCTTTAATTTGTCACCAATGCCTACCACCTAACAAGGATGCTGTCGATACCACTCGATAGTGTTCTTTAAACCTTGCTTAAAATCCATTTGGGCAGTAAAGCCGAAAGCCTCCTTAGCTCTTTGAGTATCCAGACAACGACGGGGTTGACCATTAGGCTTATCAGTTTCCCAAACAATTTCCCCTTCAAAGGACATCAACTCGCAAATTAGCTTAACTAACTCACGAATCGAGATTTCCGACCCTGTTCCTAAGTTGACTGGTTCTGGCTGATTGTAGTCTTGAGTTGCCATGACAATCCCTCGCGCTGCATCCGTTGAGTAGAAAAATTCGCGAGTAGGACTACCATCCCCCCAGACTGATAGTGTCTTTTCTCCTTTCTGCTGCGCCTTATACACCTTACGAATTAAGGCAGGAACTACGTGAGAACTGCTAGGATCAAAGTTGTCTTCCGGTCCATACAAGTTGACTGGTAGCAAATAGATGCCATTGAATCCATATTGTTGCCGGTAGGCTTGGAGTTGGACAAGTAAGGCTTTTTTGGCAATGCCATAGGGAGCATTGGTTTCTTCCGGATAACCATCCCAAAGGTCGTCCTCCTTAAACGGCAGTGGTGTAAATTTGGGATAGGCGCAAATTGTACCTACACAGATAAATTTTTCGATACCAGCTTGATAGGCAGTGTGGATTAGCTGAGTACCCATCATCAGGTTGTCGTAGAACAACTCTGCTGGCTTTTCCCGATTAAGACCAATACCCCCCACATGAGCAGCCAAATGAATTACTATATCCTGCTCCTCAACAACTCTTTGACACCCTTCGAGGGAACGCAAATCGTAGTCGAGCGATCGCGGGATGGTAATCTTGTGTAACTCAGCTCCAGCTTGCTGTAGCTGCTTTACTACCTGACGTCCCAGAAATCCAGCTCCACCGGTAACCAGAATCCTTTTTTTACTTAAGTCTAGCTTGGCCATCTGTCTAATAAAAATCCTTCTTCCCCTACTTCCTCATTCCCCAGTAAAGTCACTGGGTATAGCACTACAAGTTTAGGTTAGGAATTTCCTAACCAAACCCACTTACAAATTACTGTTGCCAGATAAGCTGTTGACTAGAACACCGATTCAGTAATAAAATTTGACAAAATGTCTCATATAGGCATTGACGAAAAATCAATGGATTTCCCTCTCCGCATCTCCGCGTCTCCGCGTCGTCACTTCACCTAAATTTCGATTACTGAATCGACGCTCTAGCGCGTAGCACCATATCAATCGACTATGACACCTACCTTTCGAGGAATAACAGCATTTTCTTCTGGATGAGACCCCTCACCATAAGGTAAATCCTGACCCATAGCACGTAAGTCAGCGTCTACCATTAACTTCACTAGACCTTCAAAAGTCACTGATGGTTCCCAACCCAGTTTTTGCTTAGCCTTAGTGGGATCGCCCACCAGCAAATCTACTTCTGTTGGACGAAGATAACGAGGGTCAAACTCTACATAATCATGCCAATCGAGGTTGACATAACCAAAAGCAATATCCAGAAATTCACGAATTGAGTGGGTTTCACCTGTTGCCACTACGTAATCATCTGGTTCTGGTTGCTGTAGCATCAGCCACATTGCTTTTACATAATCCTTCGCGTAGCCCCAGTCTCGCTTGGCGTCAAGATTACCTAGGTAGAGTTTTTTCTGCTGCCGGGCTACAATGCGAGCGATCGCTCTGGTAATCTTGCGGGTAACAAAGGTTTCACCTCGACGGGGGGACTCATGGTTAAACAAAATCCCATTACAGGCAAATATTTTGTAGGACTCACGATGATTGATCGTCTGCCAGTGGGCATAAACCTTAGCACAAGAGTAGGGACTGCGGGGATAAAATGGTGTCGTTTCCTTTTGGGGAACTTCCTTGACTTTGCCGAACATCTCAGAAGAACCCGCTTGGTAAAAACGCAGATCAACACCAGTTCTTTGTTGATAGTCACGAATTGCCTCTAGTAGGCGTAGAGTCCCCATGGCTACAGAGTCAACAGTATATTCCGGTGTATCAAAACTAACCCGCACATGGGATTGAGCCCCTAAGTTATAAATTTCTCCAGGTTTAACGTCCTCTAAAATCCGACGTAATGTCACTCCATCGGTTAAATCACCATAGTGTAGGAATAGACA
>JAAHHL010000395.1 GCA_010672185.1 Caldora sp. SIO3E6
CCATCTGATTATAAGTCAAATAGCCATGGCCATAAATCAAATTTTGACGGATTATATAATTAGCACAGTTGTAAAGATTTTTCGACTGCCAAGATAAATTATCTATCTCTTTCCAAAATCGATGCCCCTTCTTAATAATGTGTCTTTCTGCTAGTAACATTACTGTCTGTTAGACTCACGCTGGTTGCATATTGTCAAAGCTTCATGCCTAAATGATAGCATAGATGACTAAGTTTGACTATATTTTTAGTGAAACTTTACGATACCTTCCTTGACTCAACTCCAATGCTCCAACTTGTCCTTGCTCAAGCAATTGAACGATATCTTTGACATTAGGCGCGAAGCCAATACGAAAACACATATAGTCTAAGATTACCTGGTTATGCTGCTGCTTTTCGTCTTGAAAAGTAATACAAATATTCTCTTGGCTCACCTCAAATTGCTCTATAGTTACTAGTTGATGCAGAGTTACTTTGCCTACTTGTATGAGTTTGAAAATCTCTTGCTGGTTAAGGGCGAATCCTCGCAGTTGAGAGCGAACGAACAGATGAATATGTTGAGCCGTATTTGCTAGGCGTATGGCTGTGACTAATCCATTATCGCCACCACCCACTATACCAACTACCTGTCTATCTAGTTTATCGATCAGCAAAGGAGTAGCACCAGGGTTAAAGCAGACGCGCTGTGAGGACAAAAACTCGTGACTTCCCTGAACTGATTTTATATCCTCGTATCCCTTAATTCTTTGACCCGTAGCAATCACCATAGATCTGGCAGTAAATTCATCTGTCCCCGTGACAATTTTGAAATACTCTCCGGCCTTGATGATACCTTTTAGCGGAGAATCTAAGAGTATGGTCAAATTTTCTGCTGCCATATGCTGCTGAAATATATCCGCAAGCTCATAACCAGTATGTCCAGATAGTCCCAAGTACCAGACATTCTGGAAGTGGCTTGCCTGTTGCAAACCTCCCAGCTTTTGGTTCTTTTCGATGAGAATAGGAAACAAACCTAATTGTTTCAACCAAAGAGCACAGGACATTCCCGCAGGACCACCTCCAATGACAGCAACAGTTTTATGACTGTCTTCTAATTTATTTGATATAGTCATAGGTCAGTGTTTGTCAAAACAGCATTTAGTTTATCTTGATGAGAGGTAGGAATATTTTGGGGAGGAAATATCATCAACAAAGAATTGTCAAGTTCAACATCGGGAACTAAAGCCAGAGCACCCAAGGGTTCACCATTCTGAATACGCTGTTTTTTACATCTGACTAATGCCATCAAAGTTTCACGCTTCTCCCCAACACATTCAAATGGTTTTTCAGTACTCGGATCGAATAGACGTGTCCAAGTGTCTTCCAGCTCCTTGATACGGAACAAGTCTTCTCCTACTACACTAATAGCAAACTTATAATCTGTTACAGCTTCGATTAAAGCGTATGAAAAAGCACACTTGGGACACCTGCGACACCAGCGAGAGTCATCAGGAGACCACTGTGCCTCATTGCAAGAGGTAAGCTCTTTCAGGATACTTTTGTTCCAAAGGGATAATTGGTAAACTGACCCTATGGAGTAAACTTCTTCGCAGATGCTGACATAGCGAAATGGTAAACCCTTGCGCTCTAAAAAATCGTTAAAGCGTTGAATGTAAGTACTACCCTTAGCACTCTGGTGATTGACGCTACGTCCCTCATGAGTAGCATTAGATTCATTGGAGCTTTTATCATTGGCTAGAACCAGAAATTTATGGCCTTGCTGTGCTGCAATGAGCAGCATAATGAATAAAGCATTGGTGATAGTTGGATCATTGCGTACTCCCTGATAATCAAAGTGTTTTGCAGGGTCTTCTTGGGGATGAGTAAGTACTTCCCAAAGGTGCGATCGCTTTTTTATGTACTCGAATACTGGAAATTTTTTGAGCCAATTATCTCCTAGTATACCCCCAGCATGATGTAGAGTAAAAGTCTCCGTAGTTAGGTTGGCTCGCTGCATCCACTCAAAAGCAAAAGTACTTTCTTTCCCTCCACTGACTGCGAGAAGATAGGAATCTTGCACTAATGGTGACCAATAATTTTCTGGGTTACCTGGAGAAAATTCTATGGGAGGCATTTTGTCCCAACTCCATTGTTCCAGATAAAACTTTTGTTGAAGATACCAGTAAATGTCCTCATTCCACCAATCTACTTCCCACCCCTGACAACTGTACCAAGGTACTTGTACAATTTCAGGAGTACAGATTTCACAAAGGCGATAAATTTCAGCCATTGCAATCCCAATTAAGATAGAGGGATGGCTTGGCTGTGTATTTTTAAATTCGGGAGGAAAGTCAAGATAGTAAGCGTGTTGCCAATTATCTATCAAGAAAGGAAAAATTAGTCTGTAATTTTGCCAGTAAGGTGTTTCCGAGCGAATCACAGAACAGGTTGGGGATTTACCTGTTGCCATATACTCTATGCGGGATTCATGATACCTACTCTTGAAATGTGTCAAGCTTGAAGTCATTATGATTATTCTAATATAAACTTAGAGTGTCTAAAACAGCTTTGATTTTGGGTACTTCATGAGTTCTAAACAAGTCAGTTTTCCCTAATGTTGCAAGCACGGCAAAAAAAGGTTCAGCACTTCTTACTTCTTCCCCAAAACATTCAAAGGCATGGGGAAGTGCATGACACACTGGAAAACCCAATTTCCTGAGGCGAAAAGTATTTAAGAAGGTTTTCATCTGAAAACGAATACGCAGAGCGCTGTCTTGAAGATTTTTGTAATAGAAACCTAATCCAGCATCAACAAAAATTTTCCTCACACCAAGTTTAGTCGCCAACTCTATCTCTTTGGCAAAATAATCGTACATTAAATCTGTCGGATCATTGCCGAAATTAAAGTCATCAACTTCTCTGACATTTTTGCCTTGAACATAACAAATAATCACCCCAGCATCAAACTCCGCTACCTGTTGGTAAATTTCCTGATTATCTTGGGAGCCAGTGAGATTGATAATATTTGCCCCAACTCGTAAACATTCTCTCGCAACTTGAGGATAATAGGTTTCAATGGAAGTTAAAACTCCTTCTTGGTTGAGAGCTTCCAGCACAGGCAAGATTTTACTTTGTTGCCTAACATCTTCTACTCTCTCCGCATTGGGTAAAGTTGATTCAGCACCAATATCGACAAAATCGGCTCCTTGGGCTTTTAACATTATGCCACGCTGAATAGCCTGTTCTGAACTCAAACAGACGCTTTCTCGATACCAAGAATCACTAGAAAGATTAACTACTCCTAAAATAGCTTTTTGGGAATTAAAAGCAAAATGCTGTTCCCCAAGGGTAAATTCTTCAACTTTTACTTTGAGATCATCTTGATACTGTTGATGAATTTCGTAGAGATGTTCGAGAGTAAGCATATTGCTCTTGTTCAAATATTGTTTAATTGTGTAGACTACAAACTCCAGCCGCCCGCCACTTCTAATACCTGTCCTGTAATGTAATCAGCCTCAGTACTGATAAAAAAACAAGCGGCATTGGCTATTTCTGACAAAGTTGCAGGTCGCTTTGCTGGTAAGACAGGAAGAGCTTCCTGCCAATCATCATCGTATTCAAAGGAATTCTCGGCGATACCTGGGGAAATTACATTAGCAGTAATGTTATCTTTAATTAACTCTTTAGCAAGGGACTTAGTATAAATAATGATACCAGTTTTGGCAATTATATAAGCTGTATTAGTACCACGAGCAGTAACATTATGAGCACTAGCTGCACCGGTATTAACAATGCGCCCCCAACCTGCGGACTTTAGGTGAGGGATGGCAGCACTGGTGACATAAAAAGTAGTATTGAGGTTGGAATCAATAACAGAATGCCACTCTTCTACTGAGGTCTGGCTAGTAGGATTACTTAAATAGTTGCCCACATTATTAATAACTACCGATAGACCTCCCAGTTGCTCCGCTGTAGATTTTACCAGAAATTGGGCTTGCTTTGGTTTGGTCACATCAGCTTGGAGAGCGATCGCTTTTACCCCTTGGGTAGCTGCTTCCTGACAAGCTTGGTTCGCAGCTTCCGCACTCCGATTGTAGTGAAATGCCACATCAAATCCCCTACTGGCTAGCTCAAGAGCGATCGCCCGTCCAATTCCTACTGCGGATCCAGTTACTAGTGCTTTTTTTAGCATTATTTCCCAGCTAAATTGTAATCTATAATACCAAATTGCTTTTGTAGATAATCTTCAATCAATACACGGGTATAAGTATTGAGAGGATAGTCTAAAGCCTGTTTTGGTGTAACCCATGCCCATTCTTCTATTTCTTCATTAGGGGTGATGGTTTCCCCAGCAGAAAAGGCATAGTAGTTCACCAAGATAAAGTGGGCTTCCTTAACAAACTGGGAATCTAGTACCGCTTCTTGGAGTAATCCGAAGCGTACCTGGGTTAATTCTAAGCCAACTTCTTCGTGAAACTCCCTGAGAAGTGCAGCTTCCAGGGTTTCGCCCCATTCTACTTTACCACCGGGCACACCCCATGCACCTTTCCACTTAGTCGTTTTAACAATTAAGACTTGTCCACTAGTATTAACAACTAGTGCCCCTACAGTAGTTAAGGGAAACTGCTTTTGCATAAATACTGGTTTAATAATAGTTTAATTTGAGCATCTCTTCTGTTATTTGACGTTTCTCTACCCAAAATATTCAAATAGGGCGGGTTTTGTACAAATAGGCTAGTAAAGTCGTTGAGTGTTCTGCTAAACCCGCCCCTACGCAGGATATCCAATTATGGATTAAGACAACTTTACCTTTTGTTTTCTTGCCACTTCGCGATCGCTTGTGTCGCCTTTTCATAGGAGGGTGTACCTTGGGGAACTAACTTGGCGAGCTCAACAGCTTCCTTAAACTGACCTTGGGCTGCTCTGGTATTAGCCATCAGATAAATCTTCTCGCTCCATTGAGCGATCGCTTGTTTGGCCTTCTCATAGGAGGGCGTACCTTGGGGAACCAACTTTGCTGTCTCAACAGCTTCCTTAAGCTTACCTTGAGCAGCTCTGGTATTAGCCATCAGATAAATCTGCTCGCTCCATTGAGCTTGTAACTGCTGCGCTTCCTCGTACCCTAGCTGCCCCGGTTTCACTGGAGAAATAGCTGTAATTGCACGATTATAAGATGAAGCTTGATTCGGTTTAATGGACTTTTTCGCTTTTTCAATAGTTACTTGATTTTGTTTTTCTTGGGAGAGAACTTGCCATTCCGCCATCATTTGCTGAGCTTCTTGATGAACTGATGGGTCATCCTTTGGTATCATTTTGGCCGCTGCGATCGCACCATCCAAATTTTTCTTTTGAGCTCGTCCCTCGGCAATATCCATAATTCCCTGACTCCAGCGACTAATATCTTGCTGTGCCTGTTGATAAAGAGGGTCATCCGGTTGAACCTTACGAGCCATATCGATCGCGTTGCTGAATACAGACGCTTGACTCGATGCCATCATACCCTTGGCTTCAACTAAGGGATTGGGATTAGCAACCAGCTGTTGTGCCGAAGTTTGAGCCTCAACGTTAGGAGTGGGGGAAGCTACATTTGTAGGAGCAGGGGAAGCTACTGGTACTTCCTCCAAGTTAGTTGTCTGTACTAGTTGCTCACTATTATTGTTATCTTGAATGGGGAGAACCACTCGTATAACTATTAGTACCAAACCCAATATCCCTAGAGCCCAAAGAAACAGAGGTTTTTGCCACCATGGCATTTTATCTACCCCTAGTTCAGACTTGTTAGTCGAAGGAACCATTGCTCCTGGCTTAGAAGTTGCGGGAGGGGAGTTGTGAGTAGTATTGATGGAAGATGTATTCAGTCCCAGCGGAGATACCACAATATCCTGTAAAGGTGGTGTCGTACCATTTGGGTAATCCTCACTACGGATTTCTTGAAGATCCAGCTTGCTGTTGGCAATAATACCAGTTCTCTCCTGCGCCAAGAAATTGACTGAGGGCAAAATTAGCTGTCTTCTAGCTTTTTGTGTTGGAATTACAGTTAAAGGCGTTTGAATCGGTCGCCAATGGTGCTGACTCAGCTCTGGCAGGCGCTCACGTAAATACTGCTCCAGATTCTCCAAAGTTGTCTCAGTGTGATAGTAACGCAGAGCTTCTAAAAGTGCTGCGGTAAATAAGCCTTTACCCAAGGCAGCAGCTTCGTGGGAATATTGGTTGAGTTGACTGGAGAGCACTAAAGCAATTCCCATTTCCTCTGCTAACTCCACCGTTTCAGCTCCTACTAAACCTCCCACTGGTGGCCCTGGGGAACGATTGATATCTAACAAAACCAGGATTTTATCATTTTCATGAGTCTTGAGAGATTCAAATAGCGATCGCACAGGTATCCCTGTTCCAGGAATGTCATCTGGATTACCATCAATCGGCATCAAATAATCCACTTCTTGCCAACTGACGCCGTAGCCACTGAAAAAGAACCAACGCCAATGGTCCCAGAGCAAAGCATTCTGGCTGGGCATACCAACCCAATGCAAAATGTTTTCCCGACTGGGATAGGTTGAATGATTAGCTACTAGGGTTGAGCTATCAGTTAACAAAAGACACTGCTCAGACGGCAAATTTGCTTGCCATACTAACAATTGCTGTAGTGCCTGAGCATCAGCTTGTCCAA
>JAAHHL010000396.1 GCA_010672185.1 Caldora sp. SIO3E6
CCAAAGTTACCCAGGGATTTTCCGGGTCGATGCCAGGTTTTTGAGCCAACAGATGCAATTTCCTTGGACTTTTTTGGTTTGCTGCATGAGGAGAAAGCCTTCTCTGGTATGGCTTACACACTTATTCAGCAAGCCCTAGCTAGGGTCTGCTGAATAAGTCTCCCAAAAACAAACCTAAGATTATGTAGTTATTTATGTCTGGAAGAATAATGAGCTGTTCTTGTTGAAAATTGTCCATTCATAATTATAATTAATATTTGACGTCAAAAATTTGTAATTTTCTAAAAAGTACGACCAAAAGACACAAAAAACCTGCCGTAGCAGGGTCTCTAAATTCATTACTAAAAACGTCATAGCAATTACTGTTTCCGAAGTATGAGGAAGTTTAGCCATGACTCGATTTAAACCATATCTTCGCTTACTTATGCCAAACTTTCCTTCAATACGATTACGAATTCTTTCGTCTTCTAATGCAAGATTTTTCTGTAATATACTAACATTCGCTGGTGGTCTTCCTAGGCGTGGACCACTCATTCTTATTCCTCTTTCTTTACAGTATGCTCGATTCTCTCTAGTTCTATAAATTTTATCCACATGCACTGATTCTGGATAGAATCCTGTGTAGTTTTTATACGCTTCTATTTGTTCTTTTAAATCTACTGATTCATTGAAGTTATCCCAACTTACACGGTATAAAAATGCATATTTATCGATGCAACTTACCAATACTTTCGCTCCAAATTCTACCGGTGTTCCTGCTTTACCTCTCACTATTGGACGAATATGAGGTTGGCTTATACTTACTATTCTATCGTCAATTCTCTGGCTTTTATTCTGATACATCCATTGTTGCTGACGGTAGACTTCAGTAATTACGAGTAACTTCTTATATTGAGCAGAGCTCAATCTCTCAAGATACGCCCCTGCTTGGATTAGCTGCTCGATGTGCTCCAGGTTTCTTCTAATATATTGCAGTTGTTTTTTGAGTGCGTTTCTTCTTTCTTTTTTTCTTGGTCTCCTCTTTTTTGCTACTTTTAAGTAATTTTTTCTTGCTAACTTTCTATAAGTTTTTGGCTTTTTCTTTAACTTTTTTCTTACCGTTTTATAGAGGGTGTCTATTATTTCTTCACTAACAACTCTAGCTTGATTTAATAATCCTAAATCATTCGGGTAGCTAATATCTGCTGGGGTACAACTTGCATCTGATAATAATTGCCCCCTATTTGGCAATTCCCTTTTTTCTTCTCTTTCGCTTTCTACTTTTTCCTCTTCTGGTTCATTCTCTTTTTTTTTATTGCTTCTTCTACCATTTTCTGGTTGATTTCATTCACTAAAGAAGCTGTTATTCTTTCTCTGAATTTTACCAATAGTGACGTATCAAATGGTGCTTCATTACTATATTTATTTTGACCTATAAAGTATTGCAAATATGGATTTTCCTTTATCTGTTCTACCGTTTCTCTATCACTTATTCCTAGTTTTTCTTTAATTATTAATGCTCCTAATGCCATTCTAAATGGTAGGGCTGGTGCTCCCATTTCTTCCGCAAAATTTTTGGCATATTCTCCCTCAAATTCCGACCACGGTACCAGCGATGCCATGATTACCCATCTGTTATCAACTGATAAGTGTCCCTCGAATGGCAGCTCAAAATTTTCCGGTGAGCTGGGGGTTGATTCAACTTTTCGGTACATTGTCCCGTCAGGGTGGTGCAAGGATTTTGAGCTATTTTACCATATTTCCTAAGACTTTTTTGGCTTGCTACATGATTGAAAGCCTTATCTGGTATGGCTTACACACTTATGCAGCAAACCCTAGCTAATGCTAAGGTCGTCTTGGAAGATTTAAATGTCAGCGGACTGGTGAGAAACCACAAGCTAGCTAAGAGTATTAGTGTTTGCGTTCGCGAAGCGGAACGAAGTTCAGCATGGTGCGATAGCAGCATTGTATCTTGGTACAATTTCCGTAGGTGGCTCGAATACTTTGGTAGCAAGTTTGGACGTGAAATAATTAAAAAGAGCCAGCGACAGGAGCATTCTCTTGCTCCTCCGCTCCTCCGCTCCTCCGCTCCTCCGCTCCCCAACTTCAAGCACTTTTCACCTTAAGTTGACACCAATGACCGAGGTGCGCCCTCAACCGACGTGCTACTAGAAAAAACTGCATTTAATACAGTACCAATGGTCGTTTTCATCCTGGCAGTAGTAGCATCCATCCCACCAAATACAAGCATCGTAAGTAGCTACAAAACTCTCAGAATTTAAAAGTGTTGCTACTTCATCTTTCCTGTCTGCTGTAGGTTTGTTTGCTTCTTGGTTAAGAATTTTATGCAACTCTTCAGATACAGGAGCTAACTGGTAGGTCTGCACCATTAAAAAACCTCTTAATTACTTATTTTTCACATCTAACTCCTATTTTCTCATAACTTGTTACTTGTTACTCTTGAGAAAAAAGGCTCCAAGGCAGGAGGCAGGAGTCGGAAGTTCCTCTAATGCTTATTACTTGTTAAGATGCCATCGAATCTAAACACTGGTTAAGCTGATGGCGCATTGTCTCAGCATCAGCATGATACCGCCGTCCATGTCCTGGTAGCACCCATTCAAAAGAATAGTTAAGCAGTTGGTGCATGGATTTGATTTGTTCAGCCCAAGAGTACCAGCAAAAATTACGGAAGCCAACTAGTTGATTTTGTCGAGCAGACCAGGCAAGATGGTCACCAGTAAACAAAAACTTGTTGTTGTAGAGCAAAACTGTATGACCTTTAGTATGACCAGGAACTGGGATAATCAACACATCTGTGGCTAACTGATATACTTCTGAGCCAGTCAGCTGAATTTCCACTTCACGAGTCCCGGTATTAATGTCATCAGTATGTAGGATGCGACTACACCCAAAATGCTCCCGATACTTTTGATGATCTGCAACATCATCTTGGTGGGTCAAGTAGAGATAACGAATTCCTCCCATCTCCTCAAAGCGTTTAGCTAAGGGGGGAGTAAAACGGGGTGAATCAACTAAAATATTGCCTTCAGGGTGTTGAATAAAGTAGCTAGTGGCGGCGAAGGAACTCTCGGCATGGTAGCCGCAATGGTAAACATTATCTGCTACTAGAAGGGGAAAACTCTGCTGGGCATCTTTAATATCTTTGGGTTTTTCTATAGTGCCAATGGAAGAAGTCGGGCAAGCTAACAATGCTTGGAGTGCTTTTAAGCGTTCTGTTTCATTAGCCGGTTGATGATAAACCGCAGACTGTCCACTGGCGCGATGAAATACTTCTGGAGTCATCCAGCGACAGGTATCACAATCTATACAGCTACTATCGACGTAAAAATCACCGCTGACATTGTGAGAACGGCGTTGGTTGAGATGAGCCATGGGTAAACCTCCCAATTTTTCTGAGGAGCTACATCTAAATCATACTCGTTATGAGTACGATTTGAGTTAAGAATTTAGAATTTAGAATTTAGAATTTAGAATTGGTGAATAAATGTATGTCATAAAAGCACTCCTCAAGTGGAATGGGGATATGCCTGTCGAGGTTTTTCTTAGGAAATCTACAATGTACAACAGCAGCTTAGTTTTACTAATTACCTGTTCCTGGTTAATCATCTCAGGATTGACTACTACCGCTAAGGCAGCTAACCCGGAACACCTAGAACAACTCAGTGAAACCAACGCTTGTCCTGAATGTGATCTCACCGATGCTCAACTAAATGCTGCTAATCTCCAAGAGGCAAACCTCAGGGGAGCCAACCTTGATGGTGCTCAACTTGAAGGAGCAAACCTGGCTCAAGCTGACTTGAATGGAGCCCAGTTGAGGGGAGCTAAGTTAACAGGAGCATACTTTAGAGAAGCCCAATTGAGAGGAGCCTTTCTGAGTAGAAGGGAGGATAAAACGAGAACCGATTTACAAGATGCCAACCTCGAAGGAGCAGATTTGTATGCCGCTAACCTTTCTACTGCCATAATGACCGATGCCAATTTCCAGGAAGCTCGAGCAGACCATGCTAACCTAGCAGGCGGGAATTTAAGGGGAGCTAACTTTACTCAAACCAACCTCGCCGCTGCCAATTTAAGAGGAGCCAATTTAACAGAAGCAAAACTGAGGAAGGCGGATATTAGAGGTGCTAACCTTACAGGAGCTAATCTGAGTCGAGCCAATCTGGATACGGTTAACGCCGATAATGCTGACTTAAGCGGTGCTAATTTGCGTCAAGCTTATTTACTCCATGCAGACTTTAATGGAGCAATCCTGAGGAATGCCCAACTTCAGGAAGTAGATTTAAAATACGCTAGCTTCCCAGTGGCAGATTTGAGGGGTGCTAACTTCCAGGGAGCGATGTTGCAAGGTACAGGCTTCAACCGTGCTAATCTCAGGGGCGCCAATCTGACTAATGCGGACTTGACAAGTGCTAAATTCGCCAATAGCCAACTCACAGATGCCCAACTAACTGGTGCCAAGCTCCATGTTGCTTATCTACACAGCGCCAACCTCACCAATGCCAATTTGAATGGTGCTGACTTGCGAGAAGCCAGACTACATTCTGCGAATTTAACCAATGCTTCTCTAGTCGGTGCTACTCTTGAAAGAGCCAGTCTCATCAGTAGTCAGCTCAATGGTGCTAACTTAACTTACACTAACTTAACCCTGTGTGATTTAAGGGGAGCCAACTTGAAGAATGCTAATTTGAGTTATGCCAACCTAACTCAGACAGATTTGGGACTTGCTATTCTAGTTGAGACCAATTTGAGTAACACTAATCTCAGGGAAGCTAAACTCAAAGGTGCGATCGGACTCAACAGAGATTGGTTACTTAACGCTGAGCAGTAATTAGTTTGGTTATTGGTCATTGGTTATTGGTCATTGGTTATTGGAACAAAGGACAAACAACAAACAACAAATCACTAAATTAGCGCAAAAATCTGTCACACTATAGCCAAAAGTACTTCTTGAGCGGGTTGTTTTGGCTAAAACTTTTCCTACTTGGCTAATCTGCTCAATGGTGCCGTAACTTAAACTCTTTTCCTGAAGTTCCTATGCAATTGCGAAATTCTCTGCGTCGGACAAAAATTGTTGCTACGATTGGACCTGCTACCAGTAGTCCAGAAGTCCTCAAAGAACTTATCAAAGCTGGTGCTACAACTTTACGACTCAACTTTTCCCACGGCACCCATGAAGATCACCACCGCAATATTCGCCTAATTCGCCAAACTGCATTTGAACTGAATCAGCCAGTGGCTATTTTGCAAGATTTGCAAGGCCCCAAAATTCGCCTGGGACGGTTTGAGAATGGTTCGATTGTGGTCAAAAAAGGCGATCGCTTTACCTTAACCAGTGAATCACTCCCTGGTACTGAGTCTATCAGTTCTGTGACCTATAAACCCCTGGCAGATGAAGTGCCAGAGGGTGCTACCATCCTCCTCGATGATGGCAAAGTGGAGATGAAAGTCGAAGAGGTGGATCCAGCTCAAGGAGCCTTACACTGTCGGGTGGTTGTCGGTGGTCCCCTTTCCAATAACAAGGGAGTCAATTTCCCTGGTGTCTACCTCTCCATCAAGGCTCTTACGGATAAAGACCGACAGGATTTGATTTTTGGTTTAGATCAAGGGGTAGATTGGGTTGCTCTGAGTTTTGTCCGTAATCCCCAAGATGTGCTGGAAATTAAAGATTTGATTGAAAGTGCCGGTAAGGAAGTACCGGTAATTGTCAAAATTGAAAAGCACGAAGCCATTGAGCAAATGGACGCCATTCTCTCCCTTTCAGATGGGGTAATGGTTGCTCGGGGTGACTTAGGGGTGGAACTACCAGCGGAAGATGTCCCTATCCTACAAAAGCGACTGATTGCCACTGCTAATCAGCTGGGAATCCCGGTAATTACTGCCACCCAGATGTTGGATAGTATGGTTAACTCCCCCAGACCTACCCGTGCCGAGGTTTCCGATGTTGCCAATGCGATTCTTGATGGTACCGATGCCGTAATGCTCTCCAATGAAACTGCTGTCGGCAACTATCCAGTAGAAGCAGTGGGAACTATGGCACAAGTGGCTCTACGTATCGAGCAAGAGCAGATTCTCTCCAATGCTCGCGAAACCAAACGCTCGATTCCCAATGCTATTTCCCACGCAGTTGGTCGGATTGCTGAGCAATTGGATGCTTCAGCAATTATGACTTTAACCAAAACTGGTGCTACTGCTCGAAATGTCTCCAAATTCCGACCTCAAAAACCCATTTTAGCGATAACCCCCCATGTGGATGTGGCAAGACAACTACAACTGGTGTGGGGAGTAAAGCCGTTGTTGGTGCTGGATTTACCTTCTACTGGTCAAACTTTCCAAGCAGCAATTAATGTTGCCGAGGAAAAGCAACTCCTGAGGGAAGGAGATTTAGTCGTGATGACAGCTGGTACTCTCCAGGGGGTTCCAGGATCAACCGACTTGATTAAAGTAGAGGTAGTAACTGCTGTTTTGGGACAAGGTGTTGGCATTGGTCAAACTTCTGTTAGCGGTTTGGCTCGTGTAGCTTACAGTGTCAAGGATATGGGACACTTTAATCAGGGTGAAATCCTGGTAACCCCGTCTACCAATGCCGAGTTTGTCGATACAATTCGCAAGGCAGCAGGGATTATTACAGAAGAGGAAAGTCTC